>JACDCP010000178.1 GCA_013817465.1 Gammaproteobacteria bacterium
GTTCGGAACGTCGCAGCGCCGCCAGCGAGTCGCGATGGTGAGCGAGCTCCGTCTCGTAATCGAGCGCCGCGCAGGGTCCGCCCTCACTGTCGCCGATGCCAGCTTTGTCCGTGCGCTGCAGGACCCAGCCCGATTCCTGCGCCAGGCGGCGCTGCATCCGGCTCCAGCCGTCGGTCTGCGATTCCGGCAGCTCGATGCTGCCGCAGGACAGCCATTGGACGAACAGAATGGCGGGCAGCCGGCCGGTGGCGTCGCGCGGCCGAGTCAGGATGGTTCGAAGGCGCGCGCCATCATGCGTGTCGAGCACCCCGTAGTGGCTGTCCAGCCCACCGATCGTTTCCAGAGGCCGGTCGTCGCGGCGCGGCAGGTCGCCGCTGAGCGTGGATTCGGCGGTTGCAGCCAGCGAGCACAAAAGGCAGGTCAGGGTCAGTGCAATTCTCACCGGAGACTCCTCAAAAGTTGCTGCGAGGCGGGCAGTCTCCGGGGTGCGAAGCTCGGCGTCTTGCCGAATACCACTGAATGCTGGCCGAATTCGAAAACGGCCAGGAAATCGGGGTCAGACTGCGATGGGTTTATTGCCCATGCATACGTGAAATGCCAATGGCGAAATCGCAGTCTGACCCCGGCGACCGGATTCAGGTGTTGAGCTTGCGGCCGTTTTGCGAGGAGCGCCGATATGTCGTGGGTGTCATGCCGGTGCGCGCCTTGAACGCGCGGTTGAAGGGACCGATCGAGGCATAGCCGGCATCCAGCGCGATCGCCAGCACCGGCCGGCGCGCCTCCTCCGGCTGACCTAGACGCGTGCACACTTCGCCGATGCGATGGGCGTGCAGAAAGTCATTGAAGTTGCGGAAGCCGAGGCCGCAGTTGATCACCCGGCGCAGGACGTATTCGCGCGTGCCCAGCCGTTCGGCAAGATCGCCTATGGTGAGCCCTTCCTCCCGGTAGATCCGATCCGCTTCCAGCGCGCGCTGCAACGACGCGAGCACTTTCTTTTCCGCGGGATCGAGCCGGGAGCCGGCAGCCGGTCGGGAATCGGGCTCCAGCCAGCTTGCCGGCCGAATGCGGATCAGCGTCCAGGTGGCGACGAGCGCGAAAGCTATCATCATCATGAGGTTGCTCGAGACCCAAACTGCGGGCGTATCGATCCCCGACAGCCGGTTGTAGCCTTGCACCACAGCAGCGACGGCAAGGTAGCCGCCGACAGCCGCGACGAAGAGGATGCGGGTCCGGCGTCGCCGTTCGATCAGGTCTGTTGCGAGGCCTCGCCAGGCCTCGGCCAGAGCCAACAGGACGAACGCCAGCATGAGCGCTTCGAAGCCGAAGCTCGCGAGGCGCTCCCAGGGCGCAGCGGTGCCGGCGCGCTCCTGGTCGATGTAGACGAGCTGCTGCCAGAGCCCGAAACCGGCGGTCACGCCGACTGCGAGGATGTGCCCCGTTCTGACGCGAAAAGCATCGGCGAACAGACCTCGCGCGAACAGCCAGAACAGCGCCACTTTCGCGACGCACAAAGCCGTGAGCGGGTAAGTCCATAATCCCAGCCAGGATCGCGCATCGGGCACGGAGGTCAGCACGAAAGCCGCGGCGCCGAGGCAACAGAGCGAAGCGAGCAGCGGCGTGTGATCACGCCGCCTGGCGCCGAGAAACAGCGCCGCCAGCAGCAGAAGCTGCAGCACTGCGCCAGTGCGCAAAACGAGTTCGAATTGTGTCATGGGAGGCCCATGGCGGCGGGCGCCGAGCTTTCTGGCGCCGACGTCCCGTCAACCGGCATTTTCAGGTCACGAAGGGGTTCGAGTGGTCCGCTCGATTTTGGTTTCGTTCGAGGTCTGCCTGGTGTCGGTCGAGCGGGCTTCGCCATCTCCGTATTCGAGTTCGAACATCCCCCACACGGTGAGAAACAGCGCGGCAATGATCGGTCCGATCACGAAGCCCGACAGTCCGAACACAGTCAGGCCGCCGAGCGTGGAAAGCAGAATCAGGAAGTCCGGCATGCGCGTGTCCCTGCCGACCAGCATCGGGCGCAACAGATTGTCGACGAGACCGATGATGAGCGCGCCGACCGCGACGAGAATGAGCCCGCGTATCAGCTCCCCGGTCGCGATCAATATGATCGCCGCGGGCACCCAGACGATGCCGGAGCCACCCACGGGCAGCAGCGACAGAATGGCCATGACCACGCCCCACAGCACCGCACCCTGAATGCCCAATGCCCAGAAGGCCGCGCCGCCGATCGTCCCCTGGATGGCGCCGATGACGAACGTGCCTTTGATGGTCGCCCGCGAGACTTGCGCGAAACGTGCAAGCAGATTTCTCTCCCGCTCGTCGCCCATCGGCAGCGTGCGCACGATGCCGTCGAGGATCTTGCGGCCGTCGCGCAAAAAGAAGAACAACAGGTACAGCATGAGCACGAGCATGATCGTGAAGCGCAGGGCATTCTGGCCGACGGCCAGCGCGCTCGTTGCGAGCCATTGGCCGGAGGTCAACGCGGCGCTCGAGAGGCCTTCCTGTAAGCGGTCGATATCTACGTTGAAACGCGCGAGCGTCTCGTTGACCGCTGGAAGCTGCTGTTCCACCCAGCGGACGGGCCGCTTGATGTCGATGTCGCCCGCCTGAATTTGCTCTATGAGGCTCGCCGTTTCACGCACCACCGCGAAGCCGACCAGGCTGAGCGGCAGTATGACGACCAGAATAATCACGACGAGCGATGCCGATGCGGCCAGCCGGCGACGACCGCGCATCGCGTCCGCGAACTTCTCCTGCATCGGATGAAAAATGATCGCGAGCGTCGCCGCCCAGAACAGCGGTTCGAGAAATTCGCGCAGCAGACCGAGAAAGGCCAGTGTGACGAGGAGCAGAAGCCCGAAAAAGAACGCGCTTGCGAGTTTCTTGTTTGGCTGGAGCATGAGGCCTTGGGGCACGCGACCTTGATGCTGTCGCACTCTACACGCATTCCGCCGCGCGCGTCATCGGCAGCGCGCCGGGCCGGCGCGGCAAGGCGACGATAGAACGTTGCGCGGCTGATGCCCAGGAGACGCGCCGCGCGCGTGCGATTGCCGCCGGTACGCTGGAGGGCGTTGCGAAAACGGTCTATCTCGTCCTGCTCGTTCGACGGCGGCCGAATGCGTCCGACGGTCTCGGCGGGCAGGTCGCTCGCTTGCAGCACCGCTGTTTTGCAGCGGATCACCGCGAACTCGATGGTACTTCTGAGCTCACGCACGTTGCCGGTCCAGTCATATGCAGAGAGGATTTTCCTGGCGTCGTGGCTGATATCCCGCACCGGCGTCTCAATGGTGGACCGGCATTGAGCCAGAAACCAGCCAACCAGCAGCGGGATGTCATCGCGCCGCTCGCGCAGAGCGGGGAGCTGCACTCTGGCAACGCGGATGCGATACAGCAAGTCGGCGCGGAATCGCTCTCTTGCGACATCTGTGGTCAGGTTGTGATGGGTCGCTGCGACGACGCGCAGATCGACACGGCGCGGTGCCGTTTCTCCGAGGCGCGTGATTTCTCTTTCCTGAAGGACGCGCAGGAGACTGGTCTGCACGTGCATCGCGACGTCGCCGATCTCGTCCAGAAATATCGTGCCGCCATTGGCCGCTTCGAATACGCCGCGATAGTCTGCCACCGCCCCCGTGAAGGCGCCCTTTTTGTGCCCGAAAAGCTGACTGCTCAACAACGAGTCGGTGAGTCCGGCGCAATTGACCGCAACAAACGGCGCTTCCCGGCGACGGCTCAACAGGTGGATCGCCTTGGCGACGAGCTCTTTGCCGGTACCCGTCTCTCCTTCGATGAGCACCGTCGCATCGACTGCGGCGAACTCCCTGATCTGCTGTTAGACGGCGCGCATGGCCGGACTTTCGCCTACCAGACCGTAAAATTGGGCTTTTTCATCGAGTGCGCGCCTCAGGTCGTACACTTCCGACAGATCGTAAAAAAAGAAAATCTTGCGGTGCGGATCGCGCGGATCGTCCTGCACGTCGATTTCCATCCAGTAGTGTCGGCGTGATTTCGTTTCCACGTGCGCTGGAATCTTGACGCGCTTGGCGGAAGGAAGTTCTGCCATCTCGCTCAGCCGGGCCGTACCGCGACCGGAAAGAGTCAGCACGTGTTGCCACGGCGCCCCGAGCGCCTGCTCCCTCGCCTCGAAGAGGCGTTGCGCGACACGGCTCAGATACACGAGGCGACCATCGTGGCCGGTCATCGCGGTACCGACCTGCAGTCGGTCGAGGATGGAAAGCATGTCGTCGTGGCTGCGCGCGAGCTCGCTGTCGGCCCGCTTGCGCTCGGCGATCTCGACGTGCAGATCCTGGTTGGCTCTGGCCAACTCGGCGGTCCGTTCGCTGACCCGAACTTCGAGCTCCCCGAAGGCTTTCTCCAGCGCCTTTTCCGCGCGTCTGCGCGCCGTCAGGTCGCGGTGAATAACGAGGATAGCAGTCGCGACGAATGCCAACGCGACGAGACTGCCGAAGGCAATGAGAGCAATCGCCTGACGCGCGCCGGTCTCGGCCTCGCTGCTGCGTCCGTTCAGGAGCGCGTCCTCTTCGCTTTCCATGGCGCCGATCACCTCCTGGATGCGACGCATGAGCGCTCTGCCTTTCCCGCTCTGCACGACGCGAACCGCGGCTTGGTTTCGTCCGCTCTCGCGCAGCCGGATCGTCGATTCGAGCTCAGCGAACTTCGCCGAGATCAGCGGCTCGAGCGTATCGAGCAGGCGTTGTTGACGAGGATTGTCTGCGGTCAACCGGCGTAATAAAGCGAGTTCCGAGGCGGCGCTGGCCGCCGCACCGTGGTAGGGCTCCAGATATCGTGCATCGCCGGTGATAATGTAGCCGCGCTGGCCGGTTTCCGCGTTCTGAAGCTGGACCAGCACGTCGTGCAGCTCAGTCAGCACTCGATGGGTGTGGACTTCCCAGCGCACGGTCCGATGAGATCGACCGTGCTGCGGTAAGAAATTACGCCGATCACGATCATGCACGCCAGCGCCAAAAGCCAAAACCCAGATTGATCTTGTTGCTGATGGACCAGTTTATGGACTTGGCGGTCGCTGACGCGCTCGGCAGCGCTGTATCAGAATGATTATGGCATCTTTGCGTGCCCTTGCCGGCAGCCGTGGCGGGCGATCCGCGTCGGTGAGGCTGGACGATCGCGCTACAATCTTGCGGTGGCGAATCCGACTGAATTGCAAGCGAAGTCTTCCGGACGCGGTACGGCAGCCGAAATCAGCTCGGCCATCGCGAACCGGCACCTGCTCGGATTCTTGTACGACGGACATCTCCGTGTCGTGGAGCCGCACACTTTCGGCATCATCCGCGAAGGGCGACACGCGCTTTGTGGCTTCCAGGTCGGCGGCGGGAGCCGGTCGGGAGAGGGCGTCGGCTGGAAAACGTTCTACGTCGCCGATATGAGCGGACTGCGCGAGCTCAAGCGATCATTTAAGCAGTCGAGACCGGAATACAGGCGGGGCGACCGGGGCTTTACGAGCATCCTTGCTGAGCTTTAGCGGAGTGCGACAGGGTCAGAAGGATTAGCAGAATGTAGTGATATAACCAGTGGATCTAAAGAGATTATTCTCTCAAGGCAGGTGTAATGCAATCAGGCCCGTCATTCCGCGCATTCTTGGCTCGATCTGACACCTGGTAGCTAGCCAGCCCGCTATCCGCCGTCCACTGGCATATCGCTATCGCCGTCTCCTGGGGTGTTTTCGGGCAGAGCCACGGCTCGTACGACGCATCATCGATGATCAGTGGCATGCGGTCGTGAATGGGCGCGACGGATGCGTCTGGCGCGGCCGTGACGATAGCGAAATTGTCGTATGGGTCGAATTCGTCCCGCCAGCTCGTCCAGATGCCGCCGATCGCGAACGCGCGTTCGTCCTCGAAGTGGAAGCGATACTAGGGTCTCGGCTGCGTCCTGCCTTTCGGCTCGTAGAACCCGTCCGCGATCACCAGGCAGCGACGCGATTGCGCCGACTGTCTGAACATGCGCGTCTCGAACAGGGTTTCGGCCCGCGCGTTGATCTGCGCCTCCGACTTCTGCTGCATCCAGTGCGGCCGGAAACCCCAGGTCAGCATTTCACCGACCGGACCTTGCTCGTCCATTCGCACGACGAGCGCCTTGCTCGAGGGAGCGATGTTGAAGCGTGGCGTGATGTCGCCCGGGAACTTCCAGCGCCAGGTCGGCGGAAACCACTCGCGAATTTCGCGCGGAATCTTGTTCAGTTGATAGCGGCCACACATCTTCCTGTCCTTTCCCGGCCGACATGTTACGCGAAGCCGCGCTGCCGATGTCGTCCGGTTTGGCACACCCTTTGCAGGATACCCGGAGGAGGACCATGGCACATGTCCTGAACGACAGCCGAAGCGAGGTGAATCATGGACAGGCCCAGGCGATCAGTGGAATCCGTGCCCAGGGAAAACGAGGGCGTAGAGCGGGAGGATGACCGGGACCGTGACCCTGACCCGGTGACCGAGGCCGGCATCGAATCATTTCCGGCCAGCGACCCGCCGGCTCATTCGCCCGCCCGTGAACGCGAGCGCAAAGGCCCGCGCGGCATCGAGAGAGACAAGCGGAAATAAATGCGGCCGCTCCCGTGGTGGCTGTCAGGTGGAACCGAGAAATGTGGCGCATGTACGCATTGGCATCAGTTTCACGCCGTGTACCATTGCCTGCATTGCGACGGCCCGGTCTGCTCAGGCTGTGTGCTCGTCGAACATGCCAGCCGAACGACGACGGTGCTGTGTCCCGAATGCCAGCGGGAGTGTGACGAGGATGAGGAGCCTATCTCATGATTCCACGCGAGC
>JACDCP010000009.1 GCA_013817465.1 Gammaproteobacteria bacterium
GCGTTGTCCGGTCAGGCTCGCCGGGATAAATTGCGGCCAGCCGCGATCGCTCGATGACAAGAGCCGCTGGCCGTCCGTGGAAATGCGGCGCAAACATGCCGGTATCCACGAGGATGACCCGGCCCCCCATGCGCGAAACGATCCGGCGATTCGAAGTCGGCGAATGACCGACGATGACCCGCCCGACGTCGAGCCGCTCGAGCGCGGGTTCCAGCACCGCGGATTCGAGCAACGGATGACACCACGCGGTGCCGCGATACCACAGTGGCCCATGCTCATTCAGCGCGGGAGATTCGCTCAGCTCGACGAATTCCCTGGCGGCCGTCAAGATCGAGTCGTCGAGCTTTGTCGACGAGTTCGAATTGTCCTTCAGCATCGCGGCCACTTCGTCTGCGGCGATTACCGCATCTGCATCCCAGGCCACGACGCCTGCTTCGACGAACCGATGCCAGAGCTCGAGAAAGTCACGCACTTCGCGGCGCAGATTTTCGTTGAGCGCGGCCCCACCGAGCTTCGATACGAGAGGGGACAAGCCTCCGTGCACGAAAGCCGAGTCGTCGATGACGACGATCAGCGGCAGGCCCAGCAACCAGCGGCCATACCGGCCGGTGGGTGCGAACGCGGCGCGCCGCCCGAAATAGCCCGGCGGATAGCGCCCATCGAACTCCGCCCGGCTCTCCTCGACCGGGCGTGGTCCATGAGCAGCGCGAAAATGGGTGAACGCGCTATCCCGGATTGCGACAGACTCCTCGCCCGCGAACGCGGCGAAATCCTCGTCCGTCACATAACGGAAATCTGCCATCATGTTCATGAGCTCATGATTGCCGAGCACGACATGAAAATGTCCGCCGGCGGCGCTTGCTTCTTCCTGCAGACGCATCACCAGGTCCAGTACGCCGCGCGAATCCGGTCCGCGGTCGATCAGGTCGCCGACGCTGACGACATGGGTTTCGCCGCCCGTCCAGCGGAGCTGGTCATCGACGATGTCTGCCGCCTGAAGCAGGCTGACGAGCTGCTCGTGCGCACCATGAACGTCGCTGAACGCGACGACCCTCGGCACGTCCTCCCAGCGCCACTGAGTTTCGCGCTCGTCCGACGCGTTCGCTGATTGCAGTACGCCCGCCGCCACGGGGACGGCAAGCCAACCGAAATGCCAGACCGCGTTCACGCGCTTCGATCGAATACGTGACTTTACCTACCGAGGCGCCACGTAAATAACGACTCTACGGGCGACTCCGACAATCATCAAAGCTGGAATCGAGCCTACAGGAGGTGCCGATGAGTACGCAACGATATTCGCCCGGACCGGCCGCGCCACGTTTTGCGGAACCATGCAGACCTGAAGCGTGTCCAGGTCACTGATCATCTGGCTCGTGCGATATTAACGCGGGCGGACGAGCAGGAGACCGTCATAAGCGGGTATTGTTACCGTTGAGACGCTGGATCCGTCATTGACGGCTGGATCCTGCATACCCTTTATTTTGACGAATTCGCCGCCAAGCTGGATCGTTCTGCTGCGCGAGGTAGCGTTGGCCAACGCAATGCCGTTATCAAAATCGCGGCGGAATACGTTTGCGTTGCCCTCGAAGACATGGACAGAATCCAGCTCCATCCGGGTGTCCTCACGTCCGACATAGAAGAACAGCGGCTTGCTCTCGTTCTTCGTCTGCGTAAATCCGATGACATAGCGCCGCCATTCAGTGCCTACCGTGAACCTGTCCAGCTCCGAACCCAGCCAGACCCGAATAGTCCTGGGTTGGGAGGCTTTGGCCGCAAATGCGATTGTGTATTCCTTGCCCGCGGCAAGAGTGACGTTGCCGGATTTCACGTAAGCACCATCCAGATCTTCGGCATAGGTATTCATGGTAGAAACACCGAGCGATCCATTGCCATCGAGTGCCCCCGCTGTCACACGATCGATGCTTACATTCTTTGCGGTCCAACCATCGATGCCCATATCGAACGAACCGTTGGTCAGCAGCGATTCATCGGGCGAGAAATCAGCGGCATCGTAGATCCTCGCAAAAGACCCACGCGCTTGACCCAACCAGCCGCGGTTGTCGTGAACGGCACCGATGCTATGCTCATTGATCGCCATACCGTAGCTCGCCGATGCGGGATTGACGTCGACCGCGTATTCGTCCCACCAGGCATCCGGCGTATAGCGGGAATGCGTCCCGAAGTAACCGTTGTCCATCAGCGTCAAAGCCAGACCCAGTCTGACTGCCGCATTCGACGACGGCGGCGGGTTGACGATTCCCGGATAGAGGTTCGTCGCGGTTTTCGTCAGATTGTGCACCAGGGGCGCGCCACGTGAGCGGGAGCCCATGTTGTAAAGATAGGTCGATATCATCGAATTGAGATGACGGTATTCCGGATTACCCTTGAAATCACCGTTGCCGTAGTCGAGCCAGTTCTCCATCTCAGTACCCTGCGCTGACTCGAAGCCGCGGGCCTCGTACACGCCGGTCATAATGTAGTGATTCGGCAGCCTTTCCTGCAGCATTCGATAGAAACTGTCCAGGCCTTCGCCCAGCCAGTTCTCGCCTTCGCCATCGGTTGCATCGTCGCGGATCAAATCGTTGTTCGCGTCCGGCGCTGCCGTGTCGAGCTCGAAATAAAAATCGGCATCCAGAAGAATGCCTGAGATCGCTGCTGCAGTGGTCTCTCCGTCGCGGTACTTCATCAGATTGGCCTTCAGCCAGTCCGCGTAGAAGTGCGGGAAAGTTTTGCCAGCGCCATCTCGCGGCGACATCGAGGTCGTATTGTAGGCCCACAATTCGGCGCTCGAGCCTTGTCCCAGCACATGCTGCGCGACGATCGAGCCTGCCGGATGAGACGCCGCAGTCGATTTGTAACCCCGAAGCTGCAGCGTAACCGTATTGCTGCCCGGGTTACTGGACAGTACCCTCGCGTGCTCCGCGTTCCTGAAAGACCCTGCAGGCGCGTCATAGATCACCACATACTGGCCCGCAGCAACTTTGGATGCATCGTGAACGGACAGTGTCAGCGCTGCGGTGGTGATCGCAGCAGTGAGCTGCGTTCCGGCTTTGTACAACCAGTGCCCGGCGTACACAGCGCAACCTGCCGAGCTCGGCCCGCCCTGGCTCACAGGTCCCGTGGACTCAAATGCAATGCCTTGTGTGACGTGGCAAGGCTTGAGCGGGTAAGACTGATAGGCTCGCGCCGAAAAATTGCGGAGCATCATCGTTGCAAGAGAATATTGCTGGGCGCTTTCGACTTTTTCCAGACCGCCACCGTGCGCCGCGATGAACTGGTATTTGGACACCATCTCGGGCGTTACACCGCCGTCGGCAGGAACTTCGTGCATGTACATTCGCGGGAAGAGATGGTGGTCGATCGAAGGCGTGCCGCCGCTTGCAGTTGGCGCCGTCTTGTTTGCGTCATCCAGATAGGAGTAACCGGACGAAGTGCCACCCTCTTCGCTCGTGATCGTGACCACGTCCACAGCACTGTTCGTTGTTCCATCGTTTGCGGTGAACTCAAATCTGTAGGCTCCTTCGACATCCGCTCGAAAGCTCATTTCCTCGCGATCCGCATTGGTCATCTCGGCCGATGCGCCGACAGGCTCCGCGACCAGCGACCATCGATAGGTCAGGCTGTCGCCATCAGGATCCGAAGCATTGCCGCTGACGGTGACCAGACTGCCGGTCAAAACGGTCTGATCAGGCCCCGCGTTGACTGTCGGTCGCTCATTGCCCGGCGAATCCGGAGGAGTGGGACCAGCAGGGCCCGCGGAATCACCGGAGGACTCGTTACTGCTGCAGGCGGCCAGTGCAATTGCGGCCGCGGCTATCAGGAGGCCTTGCGAAATCCGTTGCGTAAAATAGACGATCATGAGTTCCCCACCCTCAAAGCTCTCGGGTCGTTTCGTAAATTCGCGGATCGGCACGCTATCGCCATAAAAAAACTTTGTGCTTAGCTTTCGATGTGTTCGCCATTTTCAGGACGGCATCAAGTCCGCGCCGACCTGCGTCGCGCCAACCGGCGGATTGAGGGCTGGAATTGCTCGAGGTATGGCCACAAGCGGCCGACGCGGTGCCCCGCGTCTCCCTGGCAACCCCGCTGTCGTAGGCCTCAGCCCTTAGACCGGTGATTTTGCGTCCTCGCCTTTCGGTGAGTTTGCCCTTTACAGTCGGGCGCAATATGCGACAAAACGCAGGCGCTTGGCAAGGATCGACGCCGGCTGTCTGCCCGAACTGTGAATCCTGTCGCAGTTAATGGCGTTGATCAGCTGTCACATCACCCGGAAGAGGGCAGTCCCGCAAGTTGCTTTTCGGGGACAATTTCCGTCGCGGCAATGCATGCCCGCAGGTCTGCAAAGGAGGACAGCACCTTCTCGACCGACAGACGGCTCATACAGGGCACGTCGCCCAGGCGGCAAGTCGTCGCCGCACAAGGTCTGCACGGAAGATCCGAGAAAATCTCCTGATGCATGTCAGAGGGGTGTTTCCAGACGCCCGCCATGGAGCCCCCGATGATTGTCAGGCTGGGGGTGCCCTGGCTGACGGCAAAATGCCTGGGTGCAGAGCAGTCACAGACGAGTGCGTCGGCGCGTGCCAGTATCGCCGCAAGGAACGCGAGGTTCGATGGCGCCGCCACTTTGAGGAGACCACCGGTTTCCTGTTCCAGTTCGGCGATTCGTTGCGGGTCGCCGGGTGGGGCGACAGCGATGCAACGAATGCCCCAGCGGCGGTTCAGTTCGATGACCAGTAGTTTCCAGCACTCCCGGGGCCAGACCTGCGTCTCGTGACGGGATGACGACGAGATGGCGACCAGTGGAGTACTTGCGGGTATGCCCGTACCGGTCAGGAATTTCTCCGCCTCGCATCGGGCGCGAGCATTGACAGGAAAGCGTGGTGTCAGATCGACGGGCGCTACACCGAGAGGGCGTAACAGGTCCAGCCGGCCGGCCGCGCTATAGCTGCCGACTTCGCGGCCATGAACGTTATAGGCGAGCGAGCGCCAATTGATGCGCTTGCGGTCATGGCTGAGCCGAACCGGAATTCCCGAAAGGGCACTGATCCAGAAGGTGCGCGGCGACGCGTGATAGTCGATCAGCAGGTCGTACCGGCGTGCGCGCACTGCACGAAGCAGCGTTCGCATGGAAGCCACGTTTCGCTGCATCGAATAAGCGTGCCGCACTTCAGGACTCGCTGAGAAGACTTCCGTGGCACAAGGAGCGGAAACCGTATCGATCAGGCAATCGGGCCAGGTCCGCTTGAGGGCTGCGAGGCTCGGCGTCGTCATGAGACAGTCACCGATTCCTGCCGTCTGGATCACCAGGACGTTTCGGTATCTGTCCGATCCGGGACTGCGCTTCTCATTCTCCGGCGGACCATGTCTTCCCATCCTGATCTAGACGCCGGCTCGACCAGAATTCAATCGGCCGGGTCCGTGTCTGACAGCAGTGGTGAGGCATTCTCGGCCGTGAGGACGATTGATTTCCCGCGCGGCATCCGTCTAAAGAAGAAGACCGGTTCAGAGGCCCATTTGAACGCGGTTCATCGCCACGGGGTGCGGCTAAATAGGAACAACACCATGTTATCGAAACCAGCCAGAGCAGCCTTAGCGGTTCCCCTCTATGTACTCCTGACGACCATGGTCGCTCGCTCAGACGAACCGGTCTCGGAGTTCGCCGAGCTCGGGATCCTGGTCGAGCAGAACGCGACGGATGGCGATACCGAGATCGTGATAACTGCGGTGCCCGATACCGATCAGGGGCTCAAGCGCTTCGCCGTTCGCACTCCGGACAAACGTCTGGTTCTGGCTGTGCGCTCGCCAGCACGCGTCATGGGACTGCGGGAGTTACTGTTCGAGACTCCTGAACCGGAGGGTGAGCAGATTCTCTCGGTTTATCCGGAAGGCAGATACAAGTTCCGGGGAATCGCCGAAGACGGCGAGCGCTTCTTCGGCACTGCGAGGCTGTCACACAGATTGCCGCATCCCACCATGATCATCCATCCAGCGAGCGGCCAGGAGGTGCCTGCCGATTCACTGACGATCCAGTGGTCGCAAGTGCCCGGCATAGAACAGTTCCTCCTCGAATTCGAGAACGAGAGCGCCGATCCGGAGCAATCGCTCACGATCAATCTTCCGCCGGACGTCACGAGCTTCGAGGTGCCGCCCAGCCTGCTGATTCCGGGCGCCGACTATCAGGTGGGCGTCGCAACGATCGCCAGAAACGGTAACATCGTCTTCGTCGAGGTGGAATTCTCCACCGCCGACTAGCTCGAGGGTAAGCGAGCTTCGATCTTTCAGTCAGCGCGGGATTGGCTCGAGCCAATCCCGCAGTTTCGCGCACTGTCGAAATCAGCCCGCAAGACTCGCCTGCGTCCGCTGCCCCTTCGCTTCAGCGCCTCGTGCGCAGCAAATCGATGAGGATCGCGCCGACAGCCACCGTTATGCCGATGACGACCAGCGGGTGGGTCCGCACGTAGCGATCAGCTTCCCGGGCTGCGTAGCGGACCTGATCCTGCACGTGCTCGCCCGCCTCTTCGAGGCGTCCGGCAGATGCACGGGCCGTATGCCGCAATGAGCGCTTGACCAATGCCGCGTTCTCCACGAACCGGTCCGTGGCATGGCGCGTCGCTTCCGTCAATCTGTCTTTTCCCGATCTCATTTGTTTGTCCTCAAGTTGAGCCGTCGCGCTCCGCTATAGGATTTGGCCTGCAAGCAGCGTGCCAAGCGCCAGTGGCAGGACGTTGAAAAGCAGAACCTCTCAACAGCCCGCCAGTCAGGACAATCTCGTAGTCGGCGAGTGCGTGGCTGCCCTGACGGGGCGGGTAGCCGTGTCTCGTTCGAAAATAGTCGGCGACGATGGTCGCCTGCTGCTCGATCCCGTAGGCGGAGAACGGCTTGCCGGGCGCCAGCGGGACATACCGGTAGTTTCTGTTGAACATCCCGCACAACACCACTTTGACGCCCCGCTGGTACTGCCAGACATGCGTCAATTCATGGACGAACCAGGCTTTGCCGTTGATGCCCAACGCCGAAAAGTCGTCCACGTGGTCGGCGGGGTGAAAGTAGATATTGCCGTCCGGCGCCATCGCCACGCCGCGCCGCTGAAAAACCCAATAGCGCCTGCGGTAGACGCGAGCTTGCGAGCAGCTGATTTCGTCGCCGAATATCTCGCGTCCGAGTGCGCTCTCGCCGGCGGTCAACGGCCGGGATGTGGATCTCCGCCTCATGCTTCGCAGAGTTTCGCGACGTTGGCCGGATCGCCCCTCAAGCTGGTATCCATGTAATAGCGAAGCATTTCGCGTACGCGCTGATCGTCAGCTTCCGCGACGAGGCTCCCCAGGTCGCTGATCCAACCATCTGCGCAATCCTCGTCGGTTCGTTCCGAATCCGCGCAAGCCAACAGCCGGCTGAAGCCCGTTCGGTATCTTTCGAAGGCTCCGCGGCTCATCGGATCACCGTGGCCGGGTACCAGCCGGGTAAACTTCCCATCGGAAAGCTCTTGCAGAGCCATTGCCCAGCGCTCCGGGCATGCAGTTTCGAAAAATGGTACCGGCACGGTAACCAGGTCGCCGGCTGCGAGAATGCCGGATGCCGGATCCAGCACCCAGACATCGCCGGCAGTGACCGCTCGTGTTTCGAGATTCAGCACGAGCTCGCGCCCGGCGATGTGCCGCGGTCCCGAGCGGGTCACCACTTCATCCGGCGCGAGTTGCGGACCCGCTTCAATGAGTGCCAGCTCGGTGCGAAACTGGCTTTGATCCTCTGGCCGATCTGTCGCGCTCACAATAAGGTCTTCGAGCTGTGTCCTGTAGTTCGCCAGGAACCCCGTCATCGCGTCCTCGATCGCCGAGCTCGCGTAGATACGCACGCCGGGATCACTTTGCCTCACGAGAATGTTCCCACCGATGTGATCGAGGTGCCAGTGCGTGTTGATGACCGCCTTGATGGGTTCGCCGGATTCCCTGGCGAAGTCCAGCAAATCCTGCGTATGCTCGCGGTGGCGAACGGTATCGATTACGATCAGCCCTTCGGGTGCGCCAAAGATGACGCTGTTCCCGTCAGGCTGCCGCCCTTCGATGAATGTGCCGGCTATGAAATGCACGTCGGGCGCAAGTTCCGTCACCAGCGTCGTCGATGCGGCGCCCGCCGCGGCGACGAGACCGAGTACCAGGCCAAATGACATGTCGTACCTCCATAGGTGATCTGCCTGGTCCCGGTAGGACATGGCTACCGCCGCTATGTTTGACAGCGAGAAAATGGGGACATTCCTGATTTCCGGGTGCCTGCGAGCCGTCAGCGCCATCCGCACCTGTGGAAATCAGGAATGTCCCCATTTCGTCGGTTATGGAGGACCTGGATGAAGATCGAACATGATGAAAAGCGGCGGCGGTTCGTTGCCCAGATCGAAGGTGGCGAGGCGGTGCTCGACTATGATCGAGTGGCGGACGACACTTTGGATTACAAGCACACATTCGTGCCGCCCGAGAATCGCGGTCGGGGGATTGCCGGCCGGCTCGTGCGGCATGCCCTGGACTATGCCAGGGACAACGATCTGAAAGTCATCCCGACCTGCCCGTTCGTGGCCGCTGTGATCGGTGACTATCCGGAGTACGAGGCGCTCATCGAGTCATCATAGGCGTCGCCGACCGATTGCCGGCACGCTTCGCTACGGTCAGTGATTGGCAGACGAGGGCCGGTCCGCGAAGCTTGCGTGAGTCTCGAGCTGCCCGGCGTCGATCCACTGCCGCACATGATCCTGGAGTTGCCACAGGGGCAGCGCGCCGTTCTCCAGCACCCGTTGATGGAATTCGCGCAGATCGAACTTCCCGCCGAGCTTTTCTTCCGCTTCGCTGCGCAGGCCGAAGATCACGAGCGCGCCGGAATCGTAGGCCGTCAACTGGCCTGGAATGGCGGCGATGCGCGTAATGGCCGCCCTGGCTTCATCCTGCGAAAAGCGCCCGGTAGCCATGAGGAAGGCCATAGCCTGATCCGCCGTCCAGCCGAACGCATGAATGCCCGGATCCACCATCATGCCGCGAGCCGGCCAGATCCTGCGTGTAATGCGCGCGTAATCGACCGTATAAATGCCGGCTTCCTCGGCCAGGTGTTCGGCATAGCGCGCCCAGCCTTCGACGTAACCGGAATTGGAGCCGAGCTGCAGGATCGGATGCTGCTCTTCGAGCGTGAGCGCCATCGCGATCTGCAGGTGGTGCCCCGGCCACGCTTCATGCACAGCCGTGATCTCAGCGCCTCCGACCGTTTCGTCATGCCAGAAATCCAGCGAGATGCGGTATTCGCCGGGCTCGCCGGTCGTGCCCGGCGGCTGATAGTGCGAGCTGAGCCCGGAATCGCGCTGGTATTCCGGGAAAGGCTCGACAACGACGGGAGCCTCGGGGAGCGCCAGAAACAGCGGCGCGACTTTCTCGCGAGCCGCCGTGACAATGTCGCGCGAGTGCTCTACCAGGCCCTCCTCCGACTCGAAACGATGGCGCGTGCTTCACGTGCTCGACAATGACTTCGAGATCATCGAGTCCGAACAACTCATTGCCGAGCGCCGACACGCGTGTGGAGTTCGCATTCACGGTTTTTTCGCCCAGCGCATAGATGGCGGCCGGATCGCGGTCCAGTGTCGAGT
Source organism: Gammaproteobacteria bacterium (assembly GCA_013817465.1). Lineage (GTDB taxonomy): Bacteria > Pseudomonadota > Gammaproteobacteria > Steroidobacterales > JACDCP01 > JACDCP01. The sequence continues at coordinate 9,620 of JACDCP010000009.1, forward strand.
AGTCGCGCAACATGGTCCTGTAGCAAGCGGCGCCGTTTGGCAGGGAGGTGACCGGCAGCTCTTCGCGCGCAGCGGGAATGTAAGTATGGGCAAGAAAGTCACGATAGCGGGTCACTGCCGGGCGAATGTCCGTGTCGATCAGTGTTTGCAGGGCGGTGCCGAATTCCGCATCTTCGGTGCGCTCGGCCATCGCGTTCAATGGCCATTCTTTCGCCGGCGCGGCGAGCATCTGCTCGATCTGCTTCAACATCGCTTCGGCCACGGGTTTCGCCGCCGAGTAGCCGTCGAGCAGGCCTTGCTTCAGATTCGCGATCTCCGTGTCGATGTAGCGCGGCAGCGACGCCCAGCGGCGTAAGGCCGCTTGCCGATCGTCCGGGGTTTCTACGGGTTGCCGTGTGGCGATGAACGACAGTCCGAGATGCCAGCTGAACATGTGATTGACGGTCTGCCAGAGCTCGCTCCGGCACACGCGCCTGTCGCGCGAGGCTTCCAGCAATTCCGTCAGCACGCCCCAGGCTACCCATTCACGCAGCGTCAGCGCTCCCTCATGCACGGTTGCGAGCTCGGCGTGCATGTTGTCTTCCAGCGCCTCCCATTCCTCCAGCGCCGCGAGCGAGTTGTCCAGCAGGCGATCGTGTGCCGGTGCCGGCAGGTTGGTGAAATAGGCATCTCCGGCTGCCTTTCCAGCGCAGCCGCGACGTAGCGGTCTGCGAGCGCATTCAGTTTCGTGTTCATCGCAGCGTCCGCCGCGGGTTTGGCAACCTCTAGTTCGGGCTGCTGCCCGGGCCCGCTGCACGCAGCTAGCGCGGTAATGAGCAGGAAGGAAAAGGCGAAACGGTTCAGTGGCGGCACGACGTCGCTCCAGCGGAAAAATAATGGAACAGATTAGCAGATGCGGGCAAGCCGCCTGCCAGCGCAGCCCATCAACCGGTCTCGACGATCGGTTGCGCCAGGATCCAGAGGCTCAGCACTGTGTAAGCGATCATCGCCAGCAGCATGGGTATCTGGCTGAGCAAGGCCGCGCGGTTATCGCGGAATGTCCGCAATGCCATCACGTGAGCCAGAAACACCGCGATGATATGGCCGGCGACGATTGAGACCACCGATGCGAACCAGACGAAGCGTGCATTGACGATGCCGATATCGATCAGGTATAGCCGCGTGCCGAAAAGATTCCATCCGAATCCGAACGGATCGGAAGCAAGCGGAATCACGTACTGGCCCACGATGAGCAGGAACGACAGGTAATGAGCGAGGTGGTATGCCAAAGCGATCGGCACCAGGCTGAACACGAAGAGGCACGCCACCGCTCCGACTGTCACGCCGGCTCGGGCGTATGTGGGGGTCAATCCGTAAACCAACGCGCTGAACGACAGATACGCCAATTGGAAAAGCACCAAAAACAGCAGCAGGGCAATCGTGGACACCGCGCTGATGGCATCGCCGGTGATTTCCTGAAAGACGAGCACAAATGGCCGCAGGGCCTCTGAGTAGAGCATCAGGCGGGCGATTTCGCCCCACAGCGGGGTGGCGAGCAGGCCGTCGAACGTGACCGAAGACAGCATGACGAGCGTGAATACGGTGAGCGATACGGATACCGGACGATCTGTCAGCAATCCGACCGCATAAGGGCGCAGATTGAATTCCCGCTTCGCGGTCGATGCCCGCTCGAAGCACTCCTCGCAATTGATGCACTCGCCGATCGTGGATCGACAATCCGGCGACCCGCAGGAGGCGCAGAACTCTCGGTCGGTGACGCGAAATTCAGTGGGTGCGAATCGAGCCAGCAGGCTGAACACAATGGAGAACGCCTCGCCGTGCCTCAACCAGGTGTGTTTCCTGAAGACGAACATGCCCGACCAGGTGATCAGGCTGTAGACGATCGTCGCCCGAGCCAGGTTGAACGGCGTATCGCTGGACGGCCAGACGAGCTCCGCCCAGACGAAACCGGCAAAGAGAATGACGGCGGGCCAGGAGCCGAGTCGTTTCGGGTAGGGCAGGTTCAGGCTGCCGCGCGCGGCCGGTCCGATCCGGCGCGCGATCCGTTCGGCCATTCCGTAAACAGTTTTCCAGGGATTGATGAGCGCCCAGAGATGGCCCACGAGTCCCGAAACATAGGCGAGGCCCACCCACCAGATCACCCAGACCATGACCGGCGCGATGTTCTCGAACGGATCCGGGTTTCCGATCAGGCCTGCCACTATCACCAGCACGAGCAACCCGACGGCCAACAGCCGCACGAGCAAGAGCATCATCGGCCTGGCGAAGCCCCGGACGAAGGGCACGGCGAGAACATTGATCCGCGGATAGCGTTCAACAGTGCGTTGGCCGCGAAGAAAAAACGCGACCACCACGAAAGACACCGCAACCGCCGCTGCCGACCCCGCAAGATACAGCCCCAGCGGGACCGGCAAGTCATAGCGCTGGGCAAAGCCGTGCGCGATGGCCGCGGGCACGGCGGCACACGAAGCCAGCGCGGCCGCTAGGCGGTACCAGTTCCGGCGAGCGGCCGACCCTCTGCTTCCCACGCTTCCGGTCCGGCGCTTTAGTCCGGATACACTTCCAGATAAAGCAGCGTGTCGTGGCCGCTTAGCGTGCCAAAGCCATGACTGGTCACGGGAAAGCGGCCGGTAGCATGCGCGATCAGGGACATGACGGCCGGGGTTTCCGGCGCGACCTCCAGTTCGATGTCATAGCCATGCAAATGCAATTGGACGGCTTCGTCGGTCGACCACACCAGCTCCACGCGGTCGCCCTGGGTCACCCGTATAAGCTCGCTATCGCCGGCGACTTCCTGGTCTTCGATCGTGATAGCAATGCGGCGGATTTCGCCCTCGCTGGCCTCGAGGATGGGGTCCGGCAAGAAGCCGGACGCGACCATGCACATGGCGCAAACGCTGGCAGAGAACAGGGGTCGCTGGCGCCGGCTCATCTTATACACTCCTCTGATTTTTGGACTAATATAACTGCTTGCAGCGGCGGCTTCCTGCCCGGAGGTGCCGTTATCATCGCCGGACGCACGGTGATGGGTCCCTCTTATCGATCATCCGGCGAGGGATTGCTGGCGGGAATAACAATCAACCAAATCATTGTTTCAGGGGAGATGTCATGACCATTGGCATTCGCTTGTTCCTGCTGGGTCTCGCCGCATCGATTCCGGTTACGGCAAGCGCCGAGATTCTGGCCCTGCTCAATTACGAATCCAAGCCGGATGACTCGCTGAAGGAGCTGAAAATGCCGTTCGGCGCGATGGGCCGGAAGGAGGGCATAGGCATCATCGAGGTGGATCCGGAATCCGACACCTACGGACAGATGTTGATGGATATCCGCTGCCGGCCGACCTGGTGGCCCACCACGTGTTCTACAACCGGGATGCCACCAAGCTTTACCTGACCGCGCTGGGCCAGCCGGAGTTGCGCGTCATCGATATGACGAAGCACCCCTATCGCGTCAAGGTGATCGATGTGCCGGATTGCGAGGTCGGCGAGGACGTCGTCTTTTCCGAGGACAACAGGACCTAGTATGCGACCTGCATGGGCTCCAGCGTGGTGGTGATTGGCGACGCGGTCAAGGACACGTACAGCAGGACCATCGAGCTCGATACGCCGTATCCCCACGGCATCGCCATTCACGAGGGGATCGACCGCATGTTGCTGACCAGCACCGTGCGCGTCTCGGATCTGAAGGACGCCGGCGAAGTGCTCGCGGTGCTGAAGCTCAGCACGGGTCGGGAGCTGTCCCAGTTGAAGGTTTCCGATCAGCCGTCGCCCTCCGGCGTGGCCCCCGTGGAGGTGGTTTTCGTGCCCGGCTCCGATCCTCCGGTGGCCTGGACGACCAACATGTTTGGCAACACGCTGTGGACGGCGACCTGGAATCCGGACACGGAAGAATTCGACGCCGCCGAGGGCTTTGATTTCGCGGAGCACGATACCGCCGTGCCACTGGAAATCTATTTTTCGGCGGACGGCGCGGAAATGTACGTCACCACCGCGAATCCCGGCCATCTGCATTTCTTCGATCTCAGCGAAGACGGCCGGCAGGCGACATTGGCGAAGACGCTCGAGGCCGGCGAAGGCGCGCATCACGTGGCGTTCGACAAGGCGGGGCGCTACGCCTGGGTGCAGAATTCGTTCATCAACCTGCCGGGCATGAGTGAAGGCTCGATCACGACCGTGAATCTCGCCGACAGGACGGTGCTGGACACGATCACGACGTTCCAGAACAACGGTTTCAATCCGAACTGTATCGTGCTGCTGCCCGAGTGGAATGACCCTATGGGCCATTGAAGGCCTGGTGATCGACCAGGTCCTCGCACCAGGGCGTCATGAATGCGCTGCCCGAGTGAGCCGGCGTCGGTTCTTGCGGTCCATCAGTCGTGTATTCTCTCGCTCCCCGCGGAGGGCGATGCATGACCAAGGCGTTCGGTTCGACATTCACGCGGCACATGGGTGTCAGCGGGTACCGGGATGGCCAGTGGTCGCCGGTCGAGATGCGATCACTGGGCGAGCTCCACCTGCACCCGGCGGCGCACGTGCTGCATTACGGCAGCTCGTGTTTCGAGGGGCTCAAGGCGTATCGCCGGGAAGACGGCGGCGTCCATATATTCCGTCTGGATAAACACATCGAGCGCATGCAGAACAGCGCGCGTTTGCTCTGTCTGCCGGTGCCGGATCGGGAACTCCTCGACGAGATCATCTGTCGCCTCGTCCATGCATGTCGTGACGACGTGCCGCCCGCCCCGGGCGCGCTTTATCTCCGCCCGGTATTGTCAGGCGTCGACCCCAATATCGGCAGCGCGTCCAGGCCGGCCAGCGAGGCGCTTCTGTATGTGATTGCGTCGCCGGTGGGCGACTACTTCGGCAACAGTCAGACGCCGCTGCGCTTGCTGGTCGAGGATCGCATGCGCACGACCCCCGAGTTCGGTCAGGTAAAGACAGGCGGCAACTATGCCGCTGCCCTGCGCCGGGTCGTCGACGCAAAGCAGAATTTCCAGGCCGATCAGGTGCTTTTCTGCCCGGACGGCGACGTGCAGGAAACGGGAGCGGCAAACTTTCTGCTTCTGCAGGACGGCGCGATCCTGACCAAACCGCTGGATGGATCGATATTGCCGGGGGTCACCCGGGATTCGCTGCTGCGACTGGCAGGGTCCCTCGGATACCGGATCGAGGAGCGGAATTTCGGCATCGACGACATGCTCGAATGGATCGCCGGAGGCGAGGCGGCCCTTTCCGGCACGGCTGCCGTGCTGGCCGGAGTCGGTGCCCTCTACCACGATGCCGAGGAGCACCACGTGGGCAATGGGAAGGTCGGCGCCCATACATCTCGCCTGCGTTCGCTGCTGACCGGCATCCAGACCGGCTCGGAAGCGGACGATTTCGGCTGGCTGCGAAAACTCTGATCGGTTGCCACTTAAAATGGGGACATTCCTGATTTTCGGACTACCAGAGGTCTGGCTGCTACGATTCGTCGACGAAAATCAGAATGTTCCCATTTTAGCTCGCCGGCTTCAGAAATCACATGAGGTTAAGACGCGAATCCGATCATACGCCTTGCATTGCGTGGGGTTTCTGTTAGAGTGCGCAGCATCTCGGCGCCCATCTGTCGCGCCTTCGTCTCGCGGTAATCCCTCTTTCGGCTCACCTCGATCCTTCATCCCTTGCTTATGCAGGCCGGCCAGCACACGTTGGACGGGCCACTCAGGAACACTTTTTCCGCATGTCATTCCAATCCCTCGGCCTCTCGGCCGATCTGCTGCGCGCCGTCGCGGCGCAGGGGTATTCCACCCCCACGCCAGTGCAACGCGAAGCCATTCCCGCAATTCTCGAGGGACGCGATGTCCTGGCGGGCGCACAGACGGGAACCGGCAAGACCGCCGGCTTCGCGCTGCCGCTGTTGCAACGGCTTGCCGCCGGCTGCCGGGCGCATGATGACGACGGACGCAAACGTTCGGGCCCGGTCCGGGCGCTCATCCTGACGCCGACGCGCGAGCTTGCTGCCCAGGTCGCCGAGAGCGTACGCACGTATGGCAAGTATTTGCCGCTCAAGTGCGCGGTCGTCTACGGCGGTGTGAACATCAATCCTCAAATCGCGGCGCTGCGCCGCGGCGTGGATATTGTGGTCGCCACGCCCGGCCGGTTGCTGGACCATGTGTCCCAGCGAACCGTAGATCTTTCGCAGCTCGATATACTGGTGCTCGACGAGGCGGATCGCATGCTCGACATGGGATTCATCCACGACATCCGCAAGATCCTCGCGCTGTTGCCGCGCCGGCGGCAGAATCTGCTGTTTTCGGCTACCTTCCCCGACGAGATCAAGACGCTCGCGGGAAGCTTTCTGGTCTCGCCCCAGCTGATTCAGGTCGCCCGTCAAAGCTGCGCTGCCGAAGGCATTGCGCAGGTCGTGCACCCGGTTGACCGGGAGCGCAAGCGGGAGCTGCTCTCCTGGCTGATCGGTTCGCAGAACTGGCGGCAGGTGCTGGTCTTCACGCGCACCAAGCACGGCGCCAACCGGCTGGCAAAACAGTTGCAGCAGGACGGCCTCAACGCTGCGGCGATCCACGGCAACAAGAGCCAGGGCGCGCGCACGAGAGCGCTGGCGGAATTCAAGGACGGCACGGTGCGCGTGCTCGTTGCGACCGATATTGCGGCGCGCGGCCTGGATATCGATCAGCTCCCGCATGTCGTCAACTTCGAATTGCCACACGTCGCCGAGGACTACGTGCACCGGATCGGGCGCACCGGCCGGGCCGGCAACGAGGGTGAAGCCGTGTCACTGGTCTGTGTCGACGAAGCCGGCCTGTTGCACGGTATCGAGCGCCTGCTCGGACAGCGGATTGCCCGGTTGGCGATCAGCGGTTACGAGCCGGATCCGTCGATCAAGGCTGCGCCGATCCTCAACGGTCGTTCCGGCGGCAAGCTGCGAGGGCATGGCGGTTCCCCGCGGCATGCGCGAAACTATGCCTCACCGCGAGGCCGGCCCAGTCGATCGGGTCATGGAGGATCGCGCGCGCGGGCGTGACCGATCAGTCCTGCAATGATTTGGCCGATGTGGCCGATCGCCGACGAGCAATTTGTGGATTTGGTTGCTCGGCTGCGCTTTCACTACCAAACCACTTTTTCTAATGAGTACGTGTATGAATATCTATGTTGGAAACCTGGCTTACAGCGTGACCGAGGACGATCTCCGCAATGCATTTGCAGAGTTCGGAACCGTCGCCAGCGCGAGCCTGATCATGGACAAGTTCTCGGGTCAGTCAAAGGGCTTCGGCTTCGTCGAAATGCCCGACAATTCCGAGGCCGATGCGGCCATCAAGGCGCTCAACGAGAGCCCCCTTGGCGGACGCAACATGAAGGTGAACGAAGCCAAGCCTCGCGAGCAGCGTCCTGCCCGCGGGTCGAGGTATTGATGCCTGCTGAGCTTTCGGCCTAGCAGCCTATGGCCCCTCCCCCCGAACGGGGGAGGGGCCATGGATCTATCCCCTCCCTGCCGCGAATACGTGGCGGACGAATTCAACCGGTTCCTTACCGGACCCTGGGCTGCTGGCGCTGCAACCAACGGATAAGAGCCGCGTCCTCGCAGGCGTTTGCGTGACCGATGCCGCCGGAGACCATCAGCGTGTCAATTTTTCTGGCCTGCCGGTAGCTGCGGCGGGCAACCAGCTCCAGCCCGGACGACATCCTGACGGGTCCGGCCCGGGCGGCGACGATCTCTACGCTATAGGCGAGCTTCTGCGTCCTGCCTTCGTCGCGCAGCCAGCGCGCCGTCCGCGAAAATACTTCGAGGGGGCCTGTGATATCGAGGATCTGCGCGTCCGGATACGCCAGCATGACGACCCGATGCGCGGTAGCGCCCGATCGATTCGCCGCTGCGCGTTCCTCACCCGCCTCTCCGTGGAGGAGGCCGGAGGGAGGGGAAAATCGCTTCATACCTTCCAGCGCGTACCCGTGTATTCCATGTATTCCGCGGTAGTCTGCGCTACGTTGCGGCCGAAGTAGCGCTCGACGACGCGCAGCGCCAGATCGATGCCGGACGTCACGCCGCCGGCCGTCGCAATCTGGCGATTCTCGACGAACCGCAGGCCGCGTTCGAGCTTAACCTGCGGAAACTCCTCCGCGAAGTCATCATAAAATTGATGATGGGTGGTGGCCGAAAGTCCGTCCAGCAGGCCGGCTCTGCCAAGCTGGAAGGCGCCGGTGCAGACCGACATCGTGACGTCGGTCTCCGGCGCGACCACTGTCAGCCATTCGAGCAGGGTCGGGTCGCCCATCATCGCGGGTACTATCACGAGATGCGGCTTCGGGGCATTCTCCACCGTGTAATAGGGAATGATCCGCAGTCCTCCGGTCGCTGTGACCGGCTCGGCGGACGCTGCCACCGTATAAAGCTCGAATGGACTACGCAGTACGTCCTGAAATACTTCCCAGGGTCCCGTGAAGTCGATCACGGTGGCATGGTGCGCGATTGCGAACGCCGTGCGAATCTTGCCGCGCGCAGGAGGTTTCAGCGGGTCGCCATTGACGATCGGGCGGGCATCCGCGTCATCTCCGGCCATAGCCGGAGACACTGCGCTCAAGCCCGCTGCGGCCGGCAGGATACCCAGACCGATCGTGCCCGAGCTACGCAGAAATTCTCGACGTTTCATGAAAATCCCTCCAGACTGTGGCAGGAAGCAAGCGTGGCCTGCGAGACCCTTGTCGGCAATGACAACTACCCCACAAAATCTGCCAGACCCGTCGAGACGTCCGACAGAGCAGAAGCTCATCGTTTTGGTCATGGGCGTCAGCGGCAGCGGAAAAACGACTATCGGCCGCGCGGTCGCAGAGCGGCTCGATGCGCCGTTCATCGAGGGGGACGATTTCCATCCGAGCGCCAACCGGCGCCGCCTGCGCGCAGGCATTCCGCTCACGGATGCCGACCGCTGGCCGTGGCTCGATCGCGTGGCCGACGCGGTCGTCCGCGCCCATGGCAGCAATCAGCTCGTCGTGGCAGCCTGCTCGGCGCTCAAGAAAAGTTATCGCGACCACCTTCGCAACCGGATCGACCACGAAGTCGTCTTTGTTTATCTCCGGGGCAGCTTCGATCTCATCAGCCGGCGGCTGGAGACGCGCAGCGGGCATTTCATGCCGGCGGACCTGCTGCACAGCCAGTTCAGCGATCTCGAGGAGCCCGATCGCGCAATCGTTGCCGACGTCGACGCGTCGGTCGAACGGGTCGTGGAACGTATCGTGCTCGAGCTGCGACAGCAGGCTGACGCGCAGCCATAGTAGAAACGCTCATGGCCACTGATCGTCGCAATTCGCAACCGGGAAAGCGCGCCGGGGCCGGTCTCGACCGCCTGTTTGAGGGCATCGCGAAGGGTATCTATCTGTTCGCGGCCCTCGCCCTCGTCGTGCTCGCGGTCTCGACGATCGTGGCGGCTGTCTGGCTCGTGGGCGCGCAGGTACTGAGCGGAGAAAGCAGCATCAACACGGCCCTGAACAGCATCGGGCTCATCATACTGAGCGTCGCCGTGGTCAACGTGGCCAAGTTCATTCTCGAGGAGGAGATCCTGCGCGAGCGCGAGCTGAGATCACCGCGCGAAGTGCGGCTGTCGCTGACCAAGTTCATGACCATCATCATCGTTGCGACCAGCCTGGAAGCCCTGGTGATCGTATTCGAGACCAAGGAAGGAAATGTGCGCGAGCTCATCTATCCGACGTTCCTGATGGCCGTTGGTGTGCTCGCCCTCGTCGGGCTCGGCCTGTTCCAGTGGTTGAGCCGGCACGCCGGCAGCATTGAGCAGGCGACGCAGGCGGACGAGGACGAGGCGGAAGCGCAAAGCTGAAGAGCCGGCAGCGGCTTATACAGCATCCCTGAATGATTCGTCGCAGCGCCCCGCTTTCGCCGGGGTGACGAGCCGGAGTTCAGACCATGATTTACTGGATTCCGCCCCGGCTTGCGCCGGGGGTGACCGCACCGGAAAGACGAAACCGTAGTCGATCAGAGTTTCCCGGAGTCCGGAGCCGGCGTCTCCGCGTCCGCATCGGGATCGAGCGACGAGAAATACAGCGCGACGTCGTGCATCTGCTCCGGTTCCAGATTGCGCGCGACGGCGGTCATGAGCGGAGCATAAGGCGTGCCGCCGCGCCGGCCCGTTTTCCATAGCTCGAGCTGCACCCTCAGATATTCCGCAGGTTGTCCGGCCAGCGTGGGGAACAAGGGATTACGGGCAACCGCATCGGGACCATGACAGTGCGCACATGCCGGCACGTCCCGGCCCGGAATGCCGCGTGCCGCAATGGCCTGCCCGCGCCGGCGCGCCGTCTCGTCGGCTTTCGGCAGCGGTGCAGCATCGATATCTTGCATGCGCGCGTATTCTGCGGACGCAGCGCGCATCGCCGCATCGCTCAGGGAGGCCGCAACCGGTTGCATGATACCGCTCGCGCGGTCACCCTCCGCGTAGCTCTTCAACGACTCGTAGAGATAGCGTTCGCTTTGCGCGGCAAGCTTCGGAAAGGCTCCCGCGCCGCGCCCGAGACCATCGCGTCCGTGACAGCGCGCGCACTCCTGCAGGAGTCCGCTGAATGCGCCGCCGAGACCGCGCAGGCGATCGCCGCCGGTCCAGCCTCGCCCCGCGGCAGTTTCGCCGTAGGCCAGCTTTTCGTACGCCAGGGCATCGAGCTCCGGCAGGCGCAGCAGGAATGCAACCATCGACCAGACTTCATCCGGACGCTCCGGTGCCACCCAGGCGGGCATGCCCGTGTATTTGAGGCCGTGTCTCACCATCCAGAACAGCTCGTTCGGCTTCCATTGCTCGATGATCGGCGGCAGGAACGTTACCGGCGGCGTCATGTGGCGCACGATGGGTGTCCGCGGGTTGCCGGGCTCGCCGTGACAGGGGGCGCAGCCCGTCGCGTAGTGCGCGGCGCCGCGCAGAATCATACCCGGCTCGTTCAGAGGCGGCACCTCGATGCCGGCCGCGTGCCTCTGCACCGATTGGCGCATGGCGAATTGCAGAAACCAGCCCATGCCGGGCCAATGCCCCGAGCTGGCGCCGATATTGACGACGCCGGACCAGATCACCAGCAAACCGCCGACAGTCATGACGATGACTATGCCGGCGGCCGCTTTCGCGAGCTGCGATTTCACGACATCTCCGCCCGCCGCGTGTGCGCTCCGGCGGAGGCGACGATCGGCGACCGCAACAGGCCGGCGAGCAGGCACAGTCCGCCGATCAGATAGGCAGCGCCTCCAACGATCAACATGAGCAGCCCGCCCAGATGCTGGTCTTCAAGCGGCGTGAGACCGGCAAATCCGCCGGCCGCATGCGCATAGAGTGGCCGGCTTGCCAGCGCGAGCAGCGTTCCGAGCAGCGTCATGTGCATGGAGGTGGCGAGCAGGCCGGCGATGCCCGCTCCGGCCCGACTTGTACGCAGCTCCGGACGGCCGCCGAAGGCCGACAGCCACAGCATCAGACCGGCGAGCAGGAACGAAGCCTGTTCGGCGATGAGCGCCAACGGCACGTGCCGTGCGGCGTGATGCAATGCCGGCGCATGCCAGGCCCAGACGATGACGAATTCGAGGACGGAAGCGGGGAGAGGCGCGAACAACGCCGGCCGCCAACGCACGGGATCCCACGCCGACCCTGCGAGTCCGACGGCGATCAGGGGCGCAGCGATCGCGACGACGCAGACATGCATGCTCATATGCGCGAAAAAGGCGCGCGGCGCCAGGCCCGGCAACGGTCCGAGCCAGGCGGCGGCGAGCACCAGCAGGCCGAGGACCAGTATCCAGCGGCGCATCAGCGGCAGTTCTCGAAAAAGACGACGACGACGGCCACATAGATTGTCGCCAAGCCGCTCAGCCCGCTGAGCAGCAACGTAGCCAGGCCGATAAAGCGACGCCGGTCGCCAACCGTGCTTTCGTCATGTGGCAAGGTTCCTGCAACGCCCATGTGCAGGCGTCGCCAGCCGTACACTGCCGCGGCGACGATACCGACCAGCGCCACGACGGTGAAGCTCACGACCATTGTGCGGACAGTTCCGAGCCCCGCGTCGATGCTCGCTGCCTTCGCGCAATAGACGGCCGCGAAGACGTAGGACAGCAGGAAATGCAGGGCCCAGATGCTCGGGCCGACGATCAGAATCCACAAGGTCTCCGGTCTTTGCGCTGCCATGCCTAGTGCCGTCTGTGCCCGCCATCCGGCGAGGGAAAATGGGATGGAAAAAATGGGGACATTCCTGATTTTGAAATAAGGATGATCGGGTTTGGCGAAGAATGTGTTTCAAAATCAGGAATGTCCCCATTTTTCCCTGATCGGGCCTGTCGAATGATGCGTTCCAGAATCAGGCATGTCTCCATTTTCTCAGGCCACCAGTGGGAACAGGGCGAGGACCGCTACAGTGACGATTGCGGTGATCTCGACGAAATGCCAGTACAGTGCGACGTTGCAGATGTCGATGTCGTGCTCCGCAGTCAAGCGACGCGCGAGCCCCCGCGCGATGCAATAAAGCTGCATGAGCACGCCGGCGGCGACGTGCGCTGCTGCCCACAGGGCCAGCACCCAGACCGTGGCGGGATAGACGTGCTCAGCCGGGTCGAGGCCGGCCAGCCATGGGCCGGCGAGCAGCGCGCAGGCACCGGACACCCCGAGCAAGGATGCGGCGGCGAGAGCGCCATGGAATCTCGCGCGTCGTCCCCGTCGATTCCAAGCTCGAGCAAACCAGGTCAGCAGCCAGGCGCCGGTCAGTGCCGCTGCGGCCACGGCCGGCCAGAGCAGTCCCGGGCCTTGCGAGGGCTCGGGCGGAAAGTTTTCATGAATAGTCCAGTAGAAGAAATAACCGAAGATCAGGCTCGCGAAGGCCGTCATGTCGCCGATCATCGTAATGAGCATCGCCCACCAGCCGACCGACTTCGATCCTGAAACATAAAGCGGCAGCGTCACGCCGAGTCCGATGTCTTTTTCCC
>JACDCP010000179.1 GCA_013817465.1 Gammaproteobacteria bacterium
CAGTCCTGGACGGTTCCGCCGGCGGCTTCGACGGCGGCGCGCGCACCCTTCGTGACGGCGATGCCTTGCACGGTGACGGCCTTGTCCAGCTTGCCTGTAGCGATGAGCTTGACGCGCTGCGCGCGCTTCGGTACCAGGCCGGCGCGCTTCAGACTGTCCATGTCCACCAGCTCCGCATCCAGGGTGGCAAGCTCGGACAGCCGCAGCTCAGCGCTGAATGCCGCTTTGTGCGACGTAAAGCCGACCTTGGGGAGCCGCCGCTGGAGGGGCATCTGGCCGCCTTCGAAGCCGACCTTGTGATAGCCGCCTGCACGCGCCCGCTGGCCTTTGTGGCCGCGCCCGCAGGTCTTGCCCTGTCCGGCGGCATGGCCGCGTCCGACGCGCCGCGCTTCCGACCGGCTGCCGGGGGCGGGTTTGAGATCATTGAGACGCATGAACTTACGCTTCCTCGACTTTCAGGAGATGGGCAGCACGACGGATCATGCCGCGGTTCTCGGGCGTATCGGCGACGGTCACTGTCTGGTGCATGCGTCGAAGCCCCAGCCCCGCCACGCAGGCACCGTGCTTCGCGAGCCGCCCGTAACGGCTGCGCACGAGTGTCACCCTGAGCTGCTTGCCGCCCTGCTCAGCCATGAGCAAGGATCTCGTCCACTCGTTTGCCGCGCTTGGCGGCGATCGCCTGGGGCGAGCGCATTTGCGTCAGCGCCTTGATAGTGGCGCGCACGACATTGATCGGATTGCGCGAGCCGTAGCTCTTCGCAAGCACATTGTGCACGCCGGCGCATTCGAATACGGCGCGCATCGCGCCCCCGGCGATGACGCCTGTGCCCTCCGATGCGGGCTGCATGAACACGCGTGTCGCGCCATGGCGCGCCTGCAGCTCGTATTGCAGCGTGTCGTTCTTCAGATGCACGGAGTGCAGGTTCTTGCGCGCTGCCTGCATCGCCTTCTGGATGGCTATGGGCACTTCGCGCGCTTTGCCGTAACCGAATCCGACGCTGCCCTTGCGATCGCCGACTACCGTCAGCGCCGTAAAGCCGAACTGCCGGCCGCCCTTCACGACCTTGGCCACGCGATTGATGGTGACCAGCTTCTCGAGCAGGTCATCGGAAGGCGCATTGTCCATTCTTGCCATAACTATCCCGTCATCCAGCCGTCATGCGGCGAAAATTGTGACCGTCATTCCGGCGCAAGCCGGAACCCAGTTCTAACCGTCATTCCCGCAACGCCGGAATGCTAAAACTCCAACCCGTGCTCGCGCGCCGCGTCCGCGAGCGCTTTCACCCGGCCGTGGTAACGGAAACCGGAACGATCGAATGCGACTTCCCTGATGCCGGCAGCGACGGCTTTCTCCGCGATCGCCTTGCCCACTGCCGCAGCAGCCTCCACGTTACCGGTGCTCTTCAGGCCCTCGCGGACGGCGGCCTGCGTCGTCGACGCCGTGGCCAGCACTTTGCCGTCGGTGGGCGCGATGATCTGCGCCGACATATGCCGCGGGGTACGGTGCACGCTCAGACGATGCCGGCCGAGCTCGGCGATCTTGCTCCGGGCGCGGCGTGCGCGGCGCAAACGGTGTTGTTTCCTGGTGTCCATGCCTACTTCTTCTTTGCCTCTTTCATGGCAATGCGCTCACCGGCATAACGCACACCCTTGCCCTTATAGGGCTCCGGTGGCCGGAAGCCGCGAATTTCGGCAGCTACCTGCCCGACCTTCTGTTTGTCGGCGCCGCGCACGATGACTTCAGTCTGGCTCGGCGTCTCGACGGTAATGTCCTCGGGCACCGGATAGCTGACCGGATGCGAAAAACCGAGTGTCAAATTCAAATTCCGACCCTGCACCTGCGCGCGGTAGCCGACGCCGACCAGCTCGAGCCTGCGTTCGAAGCCATTCGTCACGCCCTCGACCATGTTCGCGAGCAGCGCCCTTGTCGTGCCGCCTACGGCGGATGGCGTCTCCCGGTTGGCGCGCGCTGCCTTGACGAGCAGCTCATCGCCTTCCCGGGCGACCGTGAGATCCTCATGCAGCCGGAGCGAGAGCGAGCCTTTCGTGCCCTTGACGGTGGCGACCCGCCCCTCGAGGTCGAACTCGACGCCTTTCGGCAAAGCGACGGGTCGTTTGGCAACTCTGGACATGGACGGATCCTCTTGCCGCGACTCTCAGCAGACCACGCAGAGGATTTCGCCGCCGAAACCCTCTGCCCGCGCCTGCCGATCGCTCATGACGCCGCGCGAGGTCGACACCACGGCGATGCCGAGGCCGCCAAGGACCGTCGGCAACTCGTCCTTGCGCTTGTAGATGCGCAGTCCCGGACGGCTGACGCGCTGGATCTTATCGATGACCGGCTGGCCCTCGTGATACTTGAGCCGGATGGCCAGCGTCTCCTTCGCTCCGTCAGCCTCGGCCGCGAAATCCTCGATATAGCCTTCTTCCCGCAGCACACGTGCAAGCGCTCGCTTGGCCTTCGAAGACGGCATGCGTACCTCGGTCTTCTCAGCCTTCTGGCCGTTGCGGATGCGGGTCAGCATGTCCGCGATCGGGTCTGCCATGCTCATGAGGCCCACTCCTCACGTGCGCAGTATCGGACGATCCTGTTTCCCACTGTTACGGAATCTCGTTGTGTCATCTGACTACCAGCTTGCCTTGGACAGGCCCGGAATCTCGCCGTTCATCGTGGCCTCGCGCAGTTTGTTGCGCCCGAGGCCGAACTTCCGGTAATAACCGCGCGAGCGGCCGGTGATCTGACAGCGATTACGCAGCCGCACGGGACTCGCATCCCGGGGCAGTGCCTGCAGTTTTAGCAGCGCCTCGCGACGCTCTTCATCGCTCGATTTCGGGTCGCGCGCGGCTTCCTTCAGCGCGGCACGTCTGGCGGCGTAGCGCGCAACCTTTTTCCCGCGCCTGATTTCCCGCTGCACCATCGATGTCTTTGCCATGTATTTCGCCCTTCAGCTCTTGAACGGAAAGTTGAACGCTTCGAGGAGGGCGCGCCCCTCGGCGTCCGTCCTCGCCGTCGTCGTAATCGTGATGTCCATGCCCCGGATCACGTCGATCTTGTCGTAATCGATCTCCGGGAAAATGATCTGTTCGCGCACGCCCATGCTGTAGTTGCCCCGGCCGTCGAAAGATTTCGCGCTCAATCCCCGGAAGTCGCGAATGCGCGGAATCGCGATGTTGACCAGGCGGTCGAGAAACTCATACATGCGCTCCCGGCGCAGCGTCACCTTGCAACCGATCGGCATGCCCTCGCGGATCTTGAAGCCGGCCACGGACTTGCGCGCCGGACGCAGGATCGGCTTCTGGCCCGAGATGCGCGTCATGTCCTCGACAGCATGATCCATGACCTTGCGATCGCCCACGGCCTCGCCGACACCCATGTTGAGCGTGATTTTAACCAGGCGCGGCACCTGCATTTCGTTCGACAGCGCGAGCCGCTCCTTGAGCTGCCCGACGGCGGTTTCGCGATAAAACTCCTGAAGTCTCGCCATGCTTTCCACCGATACCCTATACGTCGACGACTTCATCGTTCGACTTGAAGAAGCGCACTTTCTGCCCATCCTTGAGCGTGCGGAAGCCGATCCGGTCACCCTTCTTCGATTGCGGGTTGAAGACCTTCACGTTGGATATGTGCAGCGGCATCTCCCGCTCGATGATGCCACCGGCCACTCCTGCATTCGGATTCGGGCGCTGGTGCTTTTTGGCCATATTGACGCCTTCCACCAGCACGCGATCGTTGACGTAGACGCGCAGCACGGTGCCTCGCCGGCCGCGGTCCTTGCCGGCGATCACGATCACTTCGTCGTTTTTCCTGATGCGATTCATAAAACTTCCGGCGCCAGCGAAATGATTTTCATGAAATTGCCCGTGCGCAACTCGCGGGTCACCGGCCCGAAGATGCGCGTGCCAATAGGCTCCAGGCGCGCATTGAGCAGCACGGCGGCGTTGCCGTCGAAGCGGATCAGCGAGCCGTCCGGCCGCCGTACCCCCTTGCGCGTGCGTACCACCACAGCGTTGTACACTTCGCCCTTTTTTACCTTACCGCGCGGTATCGCATCCTTGATACTCACCTTGATGATGTCGCCTACGCCGGCATAGCGCCGCTTCGAGCCGCCAAGCACCTTGATGCACATGAGACGCCGCGCGCCGGAGTTATCGGCGGCGTTCAGTACGGTCTGCATCTGGATCATGGCACCATCTCCCGTACGCGTCAGACGCGCTCGTCCGCACGCTCGACAATGTCCACCACACGCCAGGCCTTGCGTTTCGAAAACGGCCGGCATTCCGCGACCGACACCAGATCGCCCTCGCGGCACTCGTTGCCTTCATCGTGCGCGAGGAACTTCGTCGTGCGGCGTATGTACTTGCCGTATACCGGGTGCTTCACCAGGCGCTCTACAGCCACCGAGACAGTCTTTTCCATCTTGTTGCTGACCACCCGGCCGGTGACCGTGCGCTGGCGCCCGCCGGCCGCCTTTTCGCTCGTTTCGCTCATTTGCTGCGATCCCTGGCGCCGCGCGCCTGCTTGTCGGCCTTGTCGCGCACCCGTTCGTTGACGATTGTCTTCAGGCGCGCGATGTCACGCCGCACTTTGCCATACTGATCCGGACGCGCGAGCTGTCCCGTTGCCTGCTGCATGCGCAGGTTGAACTGCTCGCGGCGCAACTTCAGCAGCTCTTCGCCGAGCTCCGCTTCGCTCTTTTCCCTGAGCTCGGCGCTTCTTGCCATACGTTGGGAAGTACGCTGTGCCATCACATGACCTGCCGCGTCACGAATTTCGTCTGCACCGGCAGCTTCGCGGCCGCCAGCCGGAACGCCTCGCGCGCGATTTCCTCGGTGACGCCTTCCATCTCATAGAGCACGCGGCCGGGCTGTACCCGCGCCACCCAGTATTCGACATTGCCCTTGCCCTTGCCCTGGCGCACTTCGAGCGGCTTTTTCGTCACGGGCACGTCCGGGAAGATGCGGATCCAGATCTTGCCGCCGCGCTTTACGTGGCGGGTCATCGCCCGGCGCGCGGCTTCGATCTGGCGCGCCGTGATGCGCGCGGATCCCAGGCTTTTCAGGCCGTATTCGCCGAAGTCCACGTTGTCGCCACGCTTGGCGAGGCCGCGGTTGCGGCCCTTGAACTGCTTGCGAAACTTCGGTTTTTTCGGTTGTAACATGTCTGATTACTACCGTGCTGCGGCTTCCCTGGGCCCTGCCCCGGACTTTGATGCGGGGTCCGCGCCGGCTTCGGCCTTGTCGAAGACCTCGCCCTTGAAGATCCAGACTTTCACTCCGATCGTGCCGTAGGTCGTGCGCGCCTCGGCAAAACCGTAATCGATATCCGCTCGCAGCGTGTGCAGCGGCACGCGCCCCTCGCGATACCACTCGGAGCGCGCTATCTCGGCACCGTTCAGGCGCCCTGAAACCCGCACCTTGATGCCCTGCGCGCCGATGCGCATGGTATTGGTCACTGCCCGCTTCATCGCCCGGCGGAACATCACGCGGCGCTCGAGCTGCTGCGCGATGCCCTCGGCGACGAGCTGGGCGTCGAGCTCGGGCTTTCTGATCTCGGCGATGCTGATGCGAACGTCATTCAGCTTCATGAGCTTGATCACATCCGCGCGCAATCTCTCGATGTCTTCGCCCTTTTTGCCGATGACGATGCCCGGCCGCGCCGTATGGATCGTGATGTGCACCTTGTTCGCCGGCCGCTCGATCTGAATGCGGCTGACGGACGCGTCGGCGAGCTTCTTTTTCACGAAGCTGCGGATCATGTGATCCGCATGCACATATTCGGCGAACCGATTCGTGTTCGCGTACCACTTCGAGCTCCAGTCGCGGGTGACACCGAGCCGGATGCCTATCGGGTGTACTTTCTGTCCCATGGCTTCAAGCCTCGTCGGCAACGCGCACGGTGATGTGGCTGTTGCGCTTGATGATGCGCGCGCCACGCCCTTTGGCCCGGGCGCGATAGCGGCGCATCGTCGGCGCCTCGTTGACCTGCACGTTCGCGACCCGGAGCTCGTCGATGTCGGCGCCGTGATTGTTCTCGGCATTCGCGATCGCGGATTCGAGCACCTTGCGCAGGATGTCGGCGCCCTTTTTCGGCATGAACCGGAGCGTGGCCAGCGCATCGCCGACGGCGCGGCCGCGAATGATATCCGCAACCAGCCGACACTTCTGCGGCGAAATGCGTGCGTAGCGCAATGTGGCTTCGACTTGCATCAGGTTTTCACCTTGCGATCGCCCGAATGGCCCTTGAATGTCCGCGTCACGGCGAACTCACCGAGCTTGTGGCCGACCATGTTCTCCGAGACCAGAACCGGCACATGCTGGCGGCCGTTATGCACGGCGATCGTCAGGCCGACCATGTCCGGCAGCACCATGGAACGGCGCGACCAGGTCTTGATCGGCCGCCGATCGTTGCTGCGTGCTGCCACGCGTACCTTGTCCGCGAGGTGCGCATCGACGAATGGACCCTTTTTAACCGAGCGTGGCACCTTATCTCACTCCTCGCTTGCGCCGGCGCAAGATCATGCCGTCCGTGCGCTTGTTCTCACGTGTCTTGTAACCCTTGGTCGGCACGCCCCAGGGCGATACCGGATGCCGTCCGCCCGATGTCTTGCCTTCGCCGCCGCCATGCGGATGATCGACCGGGTTCATGGCCACGCCGCGCACCGTCGGACGCACGCCGCGCCAGCGTTTCGCGCCGGCCTTGCCGAGCTTGCGCAGATTGTGCTCGGTATGGCCCACCTCGCCGATCGTGGCCCGGCAATCGATGTGAATC
>JACDCP010000180.1 GCA_013817465.1 Gammaproteobacteria bacterium
CAGCCGGCGCCGTGCACGATGCCGATGGCGGCCAGCTCGTCCTCCGCCTGCACGATGCAGAACTTCTTGCGCCCGGTCGCCTCGTCGATGCGGTGGCGCAGGCAGAAAGCCTTGAAGGCGTCCATGAGCGAGGTCGAGGGGGTAATGGGATACCAGGCGCCGACAGTGGCGCCGGCGTAGACGCAGCCGAGCGCCGCTGCCGTGTTGCCGTCGATCATGATGTGGCCGCGGGTCGCGTCCATGCGTTCTGCGCGCACCGGCAGCGGGCAGCCGAAATGCTCTCGCGCGTAAGCGGCACCGAGCTCGATGGCCTGCAGGTTGGCCTCGACAAGCTGCGCTTTCTTCGCGAAGGTTTCCTCGAGCAGCGTGCGGATGACCTCGAGATCTAGATCGAGCAGCGCCGCCAGCGCGCCCACGTAGGCGACGTTCTTCATGAGGATACGCGCGCGGACGTTCTCGAACGCCGTGTTGCACATCTTGGCGAGGGGAATGCCGAGGATCGAAATGTCTTCGCGCTTCAGCGTGTCCGCGCGCGGCCAGGTCGAGTCGTAAATCAGGTAGCCGCCGCTGCGCACTTCCTTGAGGTCCTGCGCGTAGGTCTGCGCGTTCATCGCCACCATGACGTCGACGGTGCCGGCTCGCGCGAGGTGCCCTTCCCGGCTCGCGCGGATCTCGTACCAGGTCGGCAGGCCCTGAATGTTGGACGGGAAATAATTCTTGCCGGTCACCGGGATGCCCATGCGGAACAGCGACTTCATGAGCAGGCTGTTGGCACTGGCGGAACCCGTGCCGTTCACGTTCGCCACCTTGATGACGAAGTCGTTTACGCGATCTTGCGCTTGGCCGTGCGGCATGCCGCATCCTCATCGATCGCGTAGGGAATCTTCAGGGTCGATTTCTGCATGTCCCAGGCGGCGGTAGGACAGCGCTCGGCGCACAGTCCGCAGTGCACGCAGAGGTCCTCGTCCTTCACCATCACGCGGCTGGTCTGCGGCAGCGGGCCCGAGACGAACAACGCTTGCTGGCGATTCTCCGCCGGTGCGCTGAGGCGTCCGCGAAGGTCCTCTTCATTGCCGTTGCGAGTGATGGTCAGGCAGTTGACGGGGCAGATGTCGATGCAGGCATCGCATTCGATGCACAGATGATCGATGAACACGGTCTGCACGTCGCAGTTGAGGCAGCGCTGCACCTCCTCGGCAGTCTGCTCGGCGCTGAACCCGAGCTCCACCTCGACATCGAGCCTGGCGAAACGTTCCACCAGGCTCACGTGCGGGATCAGCCGGCGCTCCTTCGGGTTATAGTCGTTGCTATAGGCCCACTCGTGAATGCCCATCTTGGTGCTCGAGAGGTTCATGCCGTCGGGCAGGCGCTCGGTCAATGACTGTTTTTCACAGTATTTATGGATCGATATCGCCGCCTGATGGCCGTGCTCCACGGCCCAGATGATGTTCCTGGGCCCGAACGCGGCATCGCCGCCGAAGAATACGCCCGGGCGCGTCGATTGGAAGGTCACCGGGTCGACCTTCGGCACGTGCCATTGGTCGAACTCGATGCCGGTCCCGGGCTCGATAAACGGAAATGCATTTTCCTGGCCGATGGCGAGGATGACGTCGTCTGCCGGCAGCATGACATGGTCGATGGTCCTCGACTCGAGCCGGCCGCTTTCGACATTCTGCTGCCACTCGACGATTTCCATTTTCATGCCCGTTATCCGTCCGTTCTCGATGACGAATTCCTCGGGTGAGTGGTTCACGAGGATGTCGACCTTCTCTTCGATGGCGTCTTCGAGCTCCCAGTCTGAAGCCTTCAGCATGTTCCAGGGCTTGCGCGCCGTGACAATGACCTGCTTGCCGCCGAGGCGCAGCGAGCTGCGGCAGCAGTCCATCGCCGTATTGCCGCCGCCGATGATGACGACGTTCTCGCCTATCGAATCGACGTGGCCGAAGGCAACGCTTTCCAGCCAGGCGATGCCGATGTGCACGCGATCCGTATCGTAGCGCCCGGGCAGCTCGAGATTGCGGCCGTGGGGCGCGCCGGTGCCCACGAAAACGGCATCGAAATCCTGCTCGAGAAGCGCTGCGAGACTGTCGACGCGATGGCCGAGCCGGAGATCCACGCCCATGCCGACGATGAGGCCGATCTCCTCGTTGAGCACCGGCGAGGGCAGGCGAAAGGCCGGTATATTGGATCGCATGAGACCGCCCGCTACGTCGAGCGCCTCGAAGACAGTGACTTCATAGCCGAGCGGCATGAGGTCGTTGGCTACGGTCAGCGATGCGCAACCCGCGCCGATACAGGCGATGCGCTTGCCGTTTTTCATCTTCGGAATGACCGGCAGGCGCGCGGTCACCGAACCCTTCAGATCAGCGGCGACGCGCTTCAGCCGGCAGATCGCGACCGGTTTTTCCTCGACGCGGCCGCGCCGGCACGCAGGCTCGCAGGGCCGGTCACAAACGCGGCCGAGAATGCCCGGAAAGACATTCGATTCCCGATTCACCATGTAGGCGTCGGTAAACCGGCCTTGCGCGATCAGGCGAATGTACTCCGGCACGTCGGTATGCGCGGGGCAGGCCCACTGGCAATCGACGACCTTGTGGAAGTAATCGGGATGCGAGGTGTTGGTGGGGTCCACAGGATTCGCTTCGCAGCGTCGGTAAACGCTTGCAGCTTATCGCTTTCGACAACGCAGGAAAACAATTTCTCCGGCTCTGCCGCCTATATGACTGGCGATGGGGCGGCCTGCGGGACGCCGGTGCCGGCACCTTACGAATGGCGGATGCCGGGCACTAAAGAGGTGCCGGTGCCCGGCACCTGAGCTACGCGCTACCGGTGGCTCGAAAAGCGGAAGTATTCGGCATCGCGGACGAGTTGCTCGAAAGCCGTCTGGCTGACGTGCACGAGTCCCTGATGATCGCCGCCTTCGAAATAGATGTCGGTCTGCTCGCAGAGCACATCATCGACGACCGTGGGCAGGCCGTAATCAGCGCCCAGCGGCGGCACTGCGCCCGGCTCACAGTCATAGAACAGCGATTCGAGCTCGTCTTCGCCGGCCAGCTTGAGGCGACGGTGCAGTTCCTTGCGCACGACATCGAGCTCGAGATGGAAGGTGGCCGGCAAGACTGCCAGGACATAGCCGTAAGAATCCTTAAGCACGACGGCCTTGGCGACCTGCTCGCCGGTGACGTGCGCGGTCTCGGCCGTCTGCGAGCTCGTTGCGCTGCGCGGGTGTTTGAGGATGTCGTAGTCGATCGAGCAGCGATCGAGGGCGCTGTATACAGTGCTGGCAATCGTCATCGAATTCCTCCGGATGACATCACGATATTTTATGCGGCGTTTACGCCAGTATAGTCCGCGATCGAGTGAATGACCGGGATCAAGGCCGGTGCCGGTGCCCGGCACCTATTCCGGCACCTGTTCGCCGAGGCGCACGCGGTGATCGTGGGCTTCGGCCCGGATGCGCTCCATCGCCGCCAGCGTGTCTTCGGCCAGCGGCTGGCGCAGGGCCTCATCGGCGGTCTTTTCGATGGCAGCTTCCTTGTGCTGCAACAACCGCGCATAGCGGCTGCTCTCGTCGCCTGCGATGCCGGCGCCGAGTCGCGTCAATATCTGGTCGAGCGTCTCCCGCTCCGGATCCGGGCGGCGCGGCAGCTCGCCGAGCCGGCGGATGTGCTTATCGAGGCCCGCTGCCGCATCGCTGCAAGCGCGGCCGCGGGCCTCGAAGCCCTCGGCCACCGGGCGATCGGCTAGTACCTGTGCCGCATTCAGGTAATGATCCGCTGCTTCCCGCAGACTCAGGATGACCTCATTGACCGCGACCTGCTTATCGTTCATGAGCATGGTTCGTCCCCTCACAGGTTGTTGAAAAAGCCATCCATGGCTTTTTCAACTCTGCAATCCGAAAATTGCGATTTTCGGATTGCAGAGCATTTCAAGAACCTGCGGTTCTCAAAAATGGCGATGCATCTGCATCGCTCAGGCTGGGCTGCTGAAAAACCGAGTTTTTCAACAGCCTGCTAATCCGTCGCGCGCGCGGGCGGCGGGACGTAAACCTTCACCGCGCCGGCCAGGATGCTGAATTGCGCCGGCGTAGCGGTCGTGATCTCGCCGTCGGTCGAGACGTCCATCGGCCTGCGGGTCGAAATGTCGATCTCCCGCCCGGAGCGGACTTTGATGAGCGGGTTCCCCCGCACGGTGCCCGCGCGTAATGCCGGCGCGAGCCGGAGCAGGCTCAGCATACTCTGCGGCCGGATGGCGAGCAGATCCAGCCGGTCGTCATCGATGGCTGCGTCCTCCAGCACCGACATGCCGCCGCCATAATACCTGCCATTCGCGATCTTGAGCTGAATGACACGCAGCCTCTCGTAACGACCGTCGCAACGGAGCTGTGCGGTGAAGGCTCGATTCTCGCGCCAGGCGCCGAGCAGGCTGCGCGGGTAGGCGAGAACACCCCAGCGGCTTTTCGTGCCGCGATCCAGGCGTGCAGTCACGCGTGTGCCGAGGCCGATGTCCGCGGCATTGAAGAAATGCACGCTGTTGACGCAGCCGACATCGATGTCCTTCGCGTAGCCGCCGGCGATGACGGCTGCTGCCTGGCGCACGTCGACAGGCAGTCCCAGGGTACGTGCCAGATCATTGGCGGTGCCGAGGGGCAGAATGCCGAGCGGCAGCTTGCTCGCCACCAGCGCCCCGGCAGCGCAGTTCAGCGTGCCGTCGCCGCCGCCGAGCACGATACAATCCACGTCGCTCGCATGCTTCTCGATGAGCTCTGCAATGCCGGAGGCATCGCCCGGCGTCACCTGGCGCAAGTGCATGCCGCGGCTTTCGAGCAACGCGCGCACTTCGGCCAGATCCGTGCTGCCCTGGCGGCTTCTCGCATTGACGATCAACAGTGCGCGGCGGCCGGCCAGGCTCATCGCATCGCCTGCGCGAAGCGGTAACCGGTCAGCACGCCCGGGCTATACTCGAACACCATGCGCCCAGCGACCGACTCGTCCCTGCCGGAATCTCTCGCCTTCATTCTGATCCTTGCGCTCGTGATCCTTGCGTTGCGCCTGGTTGCGAAAATCCTTGCGCCACTCTTGCTGCGAACGCTCTGGCGGATATATAGCAGGATTCTCGCCAGCTCGCGCAAGCGCTTCGGCCGCGCGCTGTACGAGACCGTTGCGCTGCGTTTCCCCCGGCTGGTGTCGCAGTTCGGCCGGCGCTTCTCCGTGAAGCGATTCGCGGGCCTGCCATTGACGCTACTGGCGGCTGCCGCTCTATATGCCACAGTGCTCGCCGTCGAGCTGACATTGGATCTGATGTTCGAGCCCGAAGACCTCGCAGGCGCCGACAGGCGCATTGAAACCGGCCTGCAGCCGTTTCGCAGCCCGGCGCTCGTGGCGGCTTTCGCCTGGCTCACCGATCTCGGCAACAATGCGACGCTGGTGGCGTTGTCCGCGACCGCCACGGCTTTCGCGCTCATCAGCAGCAGGGCGGTCAATGTCCTGCCACTATGGGTGACGGTGCTGGGGGCGCAGATATACACCTGGGCCGGCAAGTTCGCGCTCGACCGGCAGCGTCCCGAGTTCCTGACCGACATCGTCGCGCACTCGCCGTCGTTCCCGAGCTCGCACGCGTCCGGCTCGCTCGCCATCTACGGCTTCATTGCGTACATGCTCGCGCGGGAGATCAGCTCGCCCGCGCGACGATTCGAAGTGGTTTTCTGGATCGTCGTGCTCATCGGCCTGATCGGTTTCAGCCGCATTTTCCTGCATGTGCACTATGCGAGCGACGTCGCCGCCGGCTACCTCGTCGGCGGTTTCTGGCTGGTGATCGGCATCTCCCTGGCAGAGCTGCGCCGCGCGCGCAGCTCCTACGGCTGAATGCGCCTGTAACGGCCGTTCAGGGCGCAGTACACGCCGTAGCAGATCAAACCTGCTGCCGCGGCCCCCAGCAGATAGCGACCATGCGGCTGCGCGGCCAGCTCCGCAAGCGCTCCGCCGATGCCCCTGGCCGCGCCCGGATCGGAGCGCCATGCGGCGAGAACCAGAAACCCGCCTGACATCAGAAAAACAATCGCCCGCGTGGCGATGCCGAGGCGCGACAGCCGCGTCGCCCAGCATTGCAGGTCATTCGGCATGGGCAGCCACTTGTCCTCGAAGCTCGCCCGGTACGCGCGGTAAAACTGATACAGGCCGACGCCGATGAAGCCGATGCCGACGAGCGCCACCAGCCATACGCCGCCCGGCCTGGACATCAGCGTGGCCGTTTGCGACGAGGTTTCGTCCGAGCTGCCTGCGGCCTGCCCGAGGAGGATGCGAAACGCGAACAGGGCGGCCGATGCGTAGGCGAGCCCGCTGACGGCGAAGCCACTGCGCAGCAACAGCCCTTTCGGGTCGGTGCCCTTGCGCGCGGGATCGGCGATCGCCTGATAGAACCGCCAGAGCACGTGTCCGGCAAGGCCGGCGGCCGCAAGTCCGAGCAGCGTGCTGCCGAACGAATGGGTCGTCAGCTCCTGCAGAGTGCCCTTGATGCCCGTGGTCTGACCTCCCGCGCGACCGAACGCGGCGAGCCCGGCCAGCACCCCGATCCCCGCGTACAGAAAGCCTTTGGCGAAGTAACCGGCGCGCGCAGCAACGACCAGCGCACGCGCGGCACCCGACTGACCATCTATTGTGTTCGACGTTTGCATTTGAGCGCCTCCTCGAGGGCCTTGGGGTGGCGGGCGAACTTGGGGGGGTCGCAGACGACCACGCCGAAGGTCTCGC
>JACDCP010000181.1 GCA_013817465.1 Gammaproteobacteria bacterium
TGAGGAGGCTCGCGTCCTCGAGGAAAATAAGCAGGGCCCCGGTTCGCGTTTTGCCGAGCGGTGCAAAATGCGGGTGAATGAAGGTCGAACCGTCCGCGCCGACGAACGTGATCGTGCCCGCCGCGACGTCATCGCCGCTGGTTTGCCACTCGCGCAGTTGCCCATAGAGCTTCTCCGAGATGTCCCCGAGCGGCATGCCGTGGCTTGCGGCTGGCGCGCCGAGCTTTTGCGCCGCCGACTCGTTGATGAGTCTTACGCGGCAATCGGCATCGACGACGACGATGCTCTCGCGCAGGTGCTGAATGATGTACTCGTTGAGCTCGGCGAGGTTGGCCAGATCCACGCCGCGCTGCCGGGCCAGCGCCTCACTGATCTGGATTCGCCGGGCGAGCGGGTGCGCGGCAAGCGCGATAATAAAGAGGATGGCCCCGAGCAGGCCGGCCGGCGTGTACTCGGCGACGCTTGCACCCGCCACGATCTGAGCGAAAAACTGCTCGAGCAGCACCGCGATGGTCGCCAGCGCCGCAAACAGCAGGGCCATGCGTCCTGGCAAGACCAGGCTGCCGGCGCCGATAGAGACGACCAGCAGAATGCCGAGCCCGCTGTCGATACCGCCGCTCGCATGCATGAGCGTCGTGAGCGCGAGTATATCGACGCTGAGCTGACTCCAGGCTTGCAGATTGATCGATGGCCAGCGGCGCCCAGCCGCAAGGCCATTGGCCAGCCCGTACACGACATAAGAGATCGCGACGGCGAGGAACAGGAACGGTCGAGCGTCGCCGACGATTCGCGGGGCGCTGCTGAGCAGAAAAAGCGCCA
Source organism: Gammaproteobacteria bacterium (assembly GCA_013817465.1). Taxonomy (GTDB): domain Bacteria; phylum Pseudomonadota; class Gammaproteobacteria; order Steroidobacterales; family JACDCP01; genus JACDCP01. Next base: position 820 of record JACDCP010000181.1, read on the forward strand.
GCAGAAAGCACGCCACCAGAACGCGGTAAGCATTCAGTAACTGAAGGACGCGCCAGGTAAGCTCGGGAGCTTCCTTGCCGCGCCCGTCGTTCGTGTCGTCCAATGTGCCCGCTTCAGCAGCCGCCATGTGTCATTGCAAAAATGGGGACATTCCTGATTTCCATGAATGTCTCGTTACGCTTCGGGAAGCGTACGAAAATCAGGAATGTCCCCATTTTTAAGCATTTTTGCCAATTCCCGGCCGTTGGACCAGAATACGCGCTTTCGCCCGCGCCCCGTGCATCTCGAGTCAACATGAACCTTCACGAATATCAAGCCAAGCAGCTCTTTGCAGAATACGGCATTCCCGTTCCGGATGGCTATCCGGCGAGCTCTCCGGCTGAGGCGACGAAGGCAGCGAAGGATATCGGCGGCAGGCGCTGGGTGGTGAAAGCTCAGGTGCATGCGGGCGGCCGCGGCAAGGCGGGCGGCATCAAGCTGATCGACAAGCTCGATGACGTCGCAGCCGCGGCGAAATCGATGCTCGGCTCACGCTTGAGCACGCACCAGACCGGTCCCGAGGGACTGCCGGTCAATTCCGTCATGATCGAAGCCGCTTCCGACATCGAGCACGAGTATTACCTGAGCCTGCTCGTCGATCGTGCCAGTGAGCGCGTCGCGATCATGGCTTCCGCCGAGGGCGGCATGGACATCGAGGAAGTCGCGGCGAAGACGCCCGAGAAGATCGTTCGCGTAGCGGTCGATCCGGCCGCGGGCTTGCAAGCCTACCAGACGCGGCAGCTCGGCTTCGGCCTCGGCCTGCACAAGGATCACGTGCGGCAGTTCACGAAGATTCTGCAAGCGCTCTATGCGATGTTCACCGAGCGCGACGCGAGCCTCGTGGAGGTCAATCCGCTGATCCTGACCAAAGCCGGCCGTCTCGTTGCGCTGGACGCCAAGATCAACATCGAGGAGAACGCGCTGTTCCGTCAGCCGGCGCTGGTCGCCTGGCGCGATCCCAGCCAGGAGGACGAGAAAGAGCGCGCCGCGAGCGCCCACGATCTCAACTATGTCTCCCTCGACGGGGATATCGCCTGCATGGTGAACGGCGCCGGTCTCGCCATGGCCACCATGGATCTCATCAAGCTGCACGGAGGTGCTCCGGCCAATTTTCTGGATGTCGGCGGCGGCGCGACCAGTGAACGCGTGACCGAAGCGTTCAAGCTGATCCTGTCGAACGAGAACGTGAAGGCCATCCTCGTCAACATCTTCGGCGGCATCGTGCAGTGCGACCTCATTGCCGAAGGCATCATGGAAGCGGTCCGGCAGGTCGGCGTGTCCGTGCCGGTCGTCGTGCGACTCGAGGGAACGAACGCGAAAAAGGGCCTCGAAATGCTCGCCGCGAGCGACCTTCCGATCCAGCCGGCGGCCGACCTGACGGATGCCGCGAGGAAAGTCGTCGAGGCTGCGGCATGAGCATTCTGGTCGACAAGGACAGCCGCGTGATCTGCCAGGGTTTCACCGGTACGCAAGGCACTTACCATTCCAGGCAGTGCATCGAGTACGGTACGAAGCTCGTCGGCGGCGTCACGCCGTTTCGCGGCGGCGAGCAGCATCTCGGCCTGCCGGTTTTCGACACTGTGCACGAGGCCGTTGCCGAGACGGGCGCCGAGGTCAGCATGATTTACGTGCCGGCGCCGTTCGCTGCCGATGCGATTCTCGAGGCGGCCGATGCGGGCGTCGAGCTCGTGGTCTGTATCACCGAGGGCATCCCGGTGCTCGACATGGTGCGCGTCAAGGCGGCGCTCGAAAGCTATGACTGCCGGCTCATCGGTCCCAACTGCCCGGGCATCATCACGCCGGGCGAGTGCAAGATCGGCATCATGCCGGGCTTCATACACCGTCCCGGCCGGGTGGGCGTCATATCGCGCTCCGGCACGCTGACCTACGAGGCGGTCTATCAGACGACGCAGAATGGCCTGGGGCAGACCACCTGCGTCGGCATAGGCGGCGATCCGGTCCGCGGGCTCGACTTCATCGACTGCCTGGCGCTGTTCCAGGCGGATCCGCGAACCGAGGGCATCCTCCTGGTCGGCGAGATCGGCGGCACGGATGAGGAAGCGGCCGCGGAATATATCGAGCAGCACGTGAGCAAACCCGTCGTTGCCTACATCGCAGGCGTAACCGCGCCCCCGGGCAAACGCATGGGGCATGCGGGCGCCATCGTATCGGGCGGCAAGGGCACGGCTGCGGACAAGTTTGCCGCCTTCGAGGCCGCCGGCGTTACGACAGTGCGCTCGCCCGCAGAGCTCGGCAGCGCCATGAAGGCGGCGATGTAGGGCGGGTTCCAATCCGCCGTGAGCTGCAGGATCGAATTCATTCGGCCGCATAAGCGTCAACTCGCAGCATGACCAGTTCCATCAGGATCGCGCTCGCGCAGCTCAATCTGCGGGTCGGTGACGTCGACGGCAACACCACGCGCATTCTGCAGGCGGCCGCGCACGCCCGGGACGAGTTGCAGGCCGATCTGATCCTGTTTCCCGAGCTCGCCATCTGTGGCTATCCGCCGGAAGATCTGCTGCATCATGCCGGCATGCGCAAGCGCGTGGCCCAGGCGCTCGAGCGCATACAAGCGGAGTCGCGCGGCATCGGCGTGGTGGTCGGTTATCCCGAATACGAGCAGAAGCAAATTTTCAATGCAGCCGTGCTGTTCCGGGACGGGCGAACGCTGGCAAGCTACCGCAAGCACTGCCTGCCGAACTATCGTGTCTTCGACGAGAAACGCTACTTCACGCCGGGCAACCTCCCCGCGGTCGTCGACCTCAACGGCTTGCCGGCAGCGCTGCTGATCTGCGAAGACGTCTGGGAAACCGGGCCGATGCGCGCTGCCGCCGCTGCCGGCGCCCGTCTCGCGCTGGTGATCAACGGCTCTCCGTATCAGCTCGATTATCAGGCCCGGCGCGAGGAGGTCTTGCGTGAGCGCATCGCCGAAACCGGCATGGCTGTCGTCTATTTGAATCTGGTCGGTGGCCAGGATGAGCTCGTTTTCGATGGTAATTCCATGATCATGAACGCGTCTGGTGAGGTCGTGCAGCGCGCGCCGCCGTTCATGGAAGGAATTTTCCTTACCGAGATCGCGGTGCGTGACGGCGTTCCCGAGCCGGTGCCGGGGCCGATCGCCGCCTCGCTGAGCACCGAGGAAAGCATTTATCAGGCCCTTTTGCTCGGGGTACGCGATTATGTCGACAAGCATCAGTTTCCAGGCGTGATCATCGGCTTGTCCGGTGGCGTCGATTCGGCACTCACGCTGGCTGTGGCCGTCGATGCGCTCGGCAACGAGCGCGTGCGCGCCGTCATGATGCCCTCGCCGTATACGTCCAGGGCGAGTCGGGAAGACGCGGAGCGACAGGCGGCGATACTGGACGTGCGATATGACGTGATCTCGATCGAGCCGATCTTCGATGCGACACTCGAGACGCTGGCGGACGTGTTCCGAGGGCTGCCGCCCGACACGACGGAGGAGAACATCCAGGCGCGCAGCCGCGGCATCGTGCTCATGGCGATTTCGAACAAGACCGGCTGGATGTTGCTGACGACGGGCAACAAGAGCGAAACGGCGGTCGGTTATGCGACGCTGTATGGCGATATGGCCGGCGGTTTCGCGCCCATCAAGGACTGCAGCAAGACGATGGTCTATCGTCTCGCGCGTTACCGCAACGCAATCTCGCCGGCGATTCCGGAACGGGTGCTGACCCGGCCTCCCTCGGCCGAGCTCAGACCCGATCAGAAAGATACGGACGCGCTCCCGCCGTACGAGTTGCTCGATCCCATTCTGGAAGCTTTCATCGAGGACGATTGCTCGGTCGACGAAATCGTGGCCCGCGGCTACGACCGCGCACTGGTGGGGAAAGTGCTCGGCATGGTGAAGCGCAACGAGTACAAGCGCCGGCAGGCACCGCCGGGCATCCGCATCAGCGATCGCGCGTTTGGCCGGGACTGGCGATATCCGATAACTTCCGGGTTCTAGCAGGCTGTTGAAAAAACTTGTTTTATAACATCCTGCCACGCTCGATGAGCCTGCGGCGCCGGCGCATGGCGGGTTAAAACCCGCCCTAGAGTAGGGCCGAATTTATTCGGCCGGCGGAAGTGCCGGACAGAGCTGCGCTCTCTATCCGGTCTACGGAAGAGTCGCGCCCGTTTGCGCAGCCGGCTCGGGAGGTGGGGCTTCCTCGAACCTGGCCAGCCCGCCGCGGCGCCGGTCGCCGAACGATGATTCGAGCACGCGCTCTGCGTCGGCCGCGAGGTTGTCGAGGTCGAGGGCGCGGTAAGCTTCGATCATGATCTCGAGCGATGCTCGCGTCGCCGGTGCCCCCTCGTAGGTCTCGAACGCATATCGGGCGCGCTGTGCCGCCGCGACATATGCGCCGCGGTCGAAATAGTACCGCGCGATGTGATTCTCGTGTTCTGCAAGCCGGTTGCGCAGGTAAATCATGCGCTCTTCGGCATCCGCGGCGTACGGGCTGTCCGGAAAACGTTCCACGAGCTGGGCGAAGTTCGCAAACGAGGACTTCAATTCCTCCGTCGGGCGCCTGCTCAGGTCGACGCGCATCAAGCGCTCGAACGGGCCGCGGCTGCGCTCGAAATGAAGCAGGCCTTTGATGTACAGCGCATAGTCGACGCGCGGGTGCGCCGGATTCTCGCGTGCGAATTGATCCGCCGCGTCGATCGCAGATTCCGGCTCGTCGCTCTTGTAATAAAGAAAGATCAGGTCGATCTGCGCCTGCTTGGTGTACTCGCTGAATGGAAAGCGCCCCGTCAATCCCTCGAGCAGCTCGATAGCCCGCGGGTAATTGCCTGAGCGCAGGCTCTTGTTGGCGCGTTCGTACAGCGCCTGCGCATCGGCGTTGGGGTCGATGTCCCGCTCGGGATTGCCGCCGCAGGCCGCAAGCAAGAATGCCAGCAACACGGCGAGAGGAAGGATCGGGCGCGCCAGGATAGCCGGCATACGAAATCTTTCGAACATTCGCAGGAAATCGGTTCCGTCAGGAACGGGCAGTATATCGTAAACTCAGCGGCGCCCGCGGCCGCAGGGACAACGATGAATCGAGCACGACAATACGACGGCGAGGTGCCCGGAAACCTGGCCGGCAAGCGTTTGGACCAGGCTCTTGCGGAAATGTTTCCCGCTTTTTCGCGCACGCGTTTGAAGAGCCTGATCGAGCAGGGACAGGTTCGCGTGAATGATCGCCTGCCGCGGCCGCGCGACAAGGTCAGCGGCGGAGAGCAGGTAAGCCTGACGGCCTTGTTCGAGCCGGTGATAGAAGCTCGCGCACAGCCCGTGCCCCTCGTGATCGTCTACGAGGACGAAACACTGCTGGTCATCGATAAGCCGGCCGGTCTCGTCGTGCACCCGGGGGCCGGGAACCCGGATTGCACGCTGCAGAACGGCTTGCTGCACCACGCCCCGGCGCTGTCCGCTCTGCCTCGCGCGGGGATCGTGCATCGCCTCGACAAGGACACGAGCGGGCTCATGGTGGTCGCGAAGTCCCCGGCGGCCCACGCCGGCCTGGTTCGCGCGCTCGAGGCCCGCGACATTCATCGGGGTTACGAAGCAGTGTGCACGGGAGTGCTGACTGCCGGCGGGCAGGTGAACGCGCCGCTCGGGCGACATCCGGTCGATCGGGTGCGCATGGCCGTGCGTGCGCGTGGCGGGCGGCACGCGGTGACGCATTATCGTGTGATCCGGCGTTATCGGGCGCACACACATCTGCGACTCGAGCTGGAAACCGGGCGCACGCATCAGATTCGCGTGCATCTCCAGCACCTCGGCCACCCCATTCTCGGCGATGAAGTCTATGGAAAGCGCGGCCATTTCCCGCGCCACATGCTCCACGCGTGGCAGCTCGGCTTTCTCCATCCGCGCGATGG
>JACDCP010000182.1 GCA_013817465.1 Gammaproteobacteria bacterium
TGCGGGAACAGACGCCGGTCTTCGCGATCGGCGGCAGTCCATTCGTCGAGCACCGCGCGCTCGATGCGGCGAATGGCTTCCTCCTCCGGTATGCAGGTGTCCGTGACCCGATTCAGATGCCGTGCGAGCAGCTTCTCCTCGTCCGCGGCTGTGAGATTCCGGTAGCCGGGAATGCGCACGTAATGATCGTGCGCCACGAGGTTGAAAAGATCTTCCTCCAGATTCGCGCCCGTGCAGCAGATGGCGTGCACCTTGTTGCGGCGGATCATTTCGGCGAGCGACAAACCGAGCTCGGCCGTGCTCATGGCGCCCGCGAGGGTGATCAGCATGCGCCCGCCCCTGTCCAGGTGCGCCACATAGCCATCGGCAGCATCGACGAGCGCGGCGCTGTTGAAATGACGGAAATGGTGGCGGACGAAATCGGCGACGGGGCTCATGGGCAGGCGATCCCCCGAGGACAAAGAGGATGCACCTTAGGCCAAGGCCCGGCCCGGCGCAAGGCTCCGGCGGGGACGAATTCATTCGGCCTTCCCGCATCCCGGCGAAGCGCATGGCCGGTGGCAACCGGCCCTACACGGCCGGGACCTGCTGCGTGAGGCAGTGGAATGCGCCCAGGCCGACTGTGAGCTTGCGACAGTCGATCGGCACGATGCGACGCGCAGGAAAGCAGTCGCGCAAGACCGCCGCCGCGATTTCGTCGGCGGGATCGTCGTAGACAGGCAGGAGCACCACCGAGTTGGCGATATAAAAGTTCGCATAGCTCGCCGGCAGCCGTTCGCCGCCATGAAACACGGGCGCCGGCATCGGCAGCTCCAGCACGCGCAGGGATTCGCCATCCGCCAGCGTCATGGAAGCGAGCCGCTCGACATTTTCGCGCAGCGGCGTGAAGTTCGCATCGTCCGGATCTGCCTCGACGACGGTCACCACCGTGTCCCGCGACACGAAGCGCGCAAGATCGTCGACGTGGCCGTCGGTGTCGTCGCCCGCAATACCCTGACCGAGCCAGAGCAGCTTGCGCACGCCGAAGAGCTCGCCGAGGCGTGTCTCGATGTCCGCCCGGCTCATGGCCGGATTGCGGTTCGGATTCAGCAGGCATTGTTCGGTCGTCAGCAGCGTGCCGTCGCCGTTCGCATCGATCGAGCCGCCTTCGAGAGTCATGCCCGCCGTGAAGCGCGGAATGGCGAGTGCCTCGGCCATGCGGCGTGGGATGGCATTGTCCAGATCGAAAGGCGGATACTTGCCTCCCCAGGCGTTGAAGCCGCAGTCGACGGCAGCGAGAGGGTCTCCGCGCAGAGATGGCCGAACGACGAAGATCGCTCCATGATCGCGACACCACGCGTCATTGGTCGGGAACGCATGGAACTCCACGCAGGCGATGTCTGCGCCGGCCAGTTCGAGACATCTGCGCACGCGCACTTCATGTCCGGCATCGAGCACATTGATGCGTACCGTTTCGCCGGCTACGAGCGCCGCGACCGCCCGGGCCATCACCGGCTCGGCATGCTCGAAGACCCCGGGCCAGGTCTCCCGGTTGTGCGGCCAGGACAGCCAGGTGGCCTGATGAGGCTCCCATTCCGCCGGCAGCCGATAACCCAGCGAGCGGGGGGAAACACCCTGAACGTTAATCACGTCCGCGTTCTTCACGTAACGGTTCCGTATCGCGGCTTGTGAGTCCGGCCGTGGAGCGGTAAATTAATGCGGCGCGCGAGCGCTGTATCATCCTCGAAAAGCAACCAAGCCAAGAACATTCCCGGATTATGTCAAACCTCGATCGATCCGTATTGGCTCACAGCAGCTTCTGACTCATCGCAGAGCCCGCATTCGGCGAGTCGGCCCGTGCTCGTCACAGTGGAATTTCGCTGCCGCGTCGGCTCCGGGACAAGGGAAGAATGAATGACGAATAAGACAATAATGATAACCGGCGGGGCTGGATTTATCGGCTCCGAGCTGGTCAGACAGCTCATTGCCGACACCGATTTCTTCGTGGTCAACGTGGACAAGCTGACCTACGCCGGAAACCTGGCTTCGCTGCAAGAAGTCTCCGATCATCCTCGTTACAAACTGGAGAAAGCCGACATCGGCGATGCCGCGAACATCGGGAGAATACTTCGCGAGCATGATCCCGCTGCAATCGTTCACCTGGCGGCGGAGTCTCATGTCGACCGCTCTATCGACAGTGCCGCGCCCTTCGTGCAGACGAATATCGTCGGAACATTCATTCTGCTGGAGCAGGCCATGCAGTACTGGTCGGCTCTCGGATCGGCTGCCCGCGAGAAATTCCGTTTCCTCCATGTATCGACGGACGAAGTCTTCGGTTCGCTGGGCGAGACCGGATTTTTCCACGAATCGAGCCCGTACCGGCCGAGCTCGCCGTATTCAGCCAGCAAGGCCGCATCGGACCATCTGGCGCGTGCCTGGCACCATACCTGGCAATTCCCTGTTTTGATCACCAATTGTTCCAATAATTATGGGCCCTGTCAGTATCCGGAAAAGCTCATTCCGTTGACGATACTCAATGCCCTCGCGGGAAAGACACTGCCTGTCTACGGCCAGGGCCTGAATGTGCGTGACTGGCTGTTCGTCAGCGATCATGTTCGCGCCTTGCGGCGAGTTCTCGAAGCCGGAACGCCTGGATCGACATACAACGTGGGCGGAAACAGCGAACGGACGAATCTCGACGTTGTGCATGCGATCTGTGAGCGACTCGACGAGTTGCTGCCGAATTCGCCGCACAGACCGCACGCGTCGCTGATCTCTTTTGTCAAAGACCGGCCGGGTCACGATCTGCGGTATGCAATCGACGCCACCAGGATAAGAAGCGAGCTCGGCTGGATGCCGGAAGAAACGTTCGATTCCGGGATCGGCAGGACCGTGGAGTGGTATCTCGAGAACCGGAACTGGTGGCGGCGCATACGCCCGGAAAAGCAGCACAACAGGAAACTTCGGCGCAAGGGATTCGATGCGTATCCGGCATCGCTGGCCTCCGGCTAGTGTGGTGTCCCGTAACTGAATGCTGACGAGAAGGTGAGCAGGATATTTCCGGGACGGCACACCGGCGCGCCGTTGAAACTCTGCCGGCAGCGGGCCGGGCGACGCCGGGTTGCGACGCAAAATCTGGTACCTTAACGAGGAATCGTTCACGGCAGCCGGAAAGATGCGGAGCCGCGGCGGCCTCGCCCAACGATCCGAAAGCGATGGCGAGGACCTTGCCGTACCCGCCACGGTCAGGGAATTCTTGCTGGCGTGCGACATCGGCATTATTCTTGACGTCAGTCACAGGGGCGTTGTCTGCAGGGACTGCGGGCCGAAAACGTCGATTCCATCACGTGTTTTGCGGTTGTTCGGTAGTAAAATCCTGTTTCGCTGCCTGCGCTACGGGCGCAGCGGCTTTCTTCGATCAGCGGATGGAGGCTCGTTGGACTCTCATGAGACGAACTCTGATTCATAGTTGGCTGGCAGTTCTGTTGATCTGCGTTGCCGGGCCCGCTCTCGCTCAGGACATCACGTTGGGGGCCGGAGACGTCGTCAGGATTTCGGTCTATGGCCAGAGCGATCTCGATACGGTCGCTCGCATCACGAATGAAGGGGACATCAGCTTTCCTCTGGTCGGCGAAGTGCAGATCGCCGGGCTGACGGCCAGGCAGGCGGAAGTCACGCTGGCCCGGCTGCTGTCGGAGGGAAATTTCGTCAGGAATCCGCAGGTGGGACTGTTTATCGAGCAGAGAAGCACCGCCGAACGAGACGCCGTCACGATTCTGGGTCAGGTAAATCGTCCTGGCAGATACGCTGTGGAAGCGATATCCGACGCAGGCGCGGAAACTATCGTGGGCCTCATTGCGCTGGCCGGAGGCGTCCAGGATGACGCAGCCGATCACTTGATTCTCACGCGCGAAGAGGAGGGCGAGAACACGACCTACAGAGTGGATCTGGTGGCGCTTCTCCGTGCTGGCGACGTCAGTCAGAACCACGCCTTGGATGCGGGCGATATCGTCTTCGCTCCGCGCATGGACGTCTTCTACATCTATGGGGAAGTGGAGAAACCGGATCGCTATCGGCTGGAAAGGGACATGACGGTGATGCAGGCGATTTCCGTGAGCGGCGGGCTGACGCAGTTCGGGACAGAAAAAGGTATCCGAATCAAACGCCGGAACCAGGAGGGAGAGATCGTGGACTATCGCGCGAAGCTGACCGATCTACTGCGCCCGGACGACGTGGTCCATGTCACCAGTTAGGCAGGAAAGCCCGTGAACCTCAAGCTGTTCCTTCAGATCCTGCGAGCCCGTAAAAAGCTCGTGCTGTTTGTGCTTGCCGCCACGATAGCGGCCACCGCCCTCCTGACGCTGAACACGCCCAAGGAATATGCGACTTCTACCAGCCTGGTTATCGATTTTCGGGATAGCGGTCCCTTTGACCAGTCAGGCGTCCCCAGGCAGGCTGCTGCGGATTACCTCATGACGCAGGTCGACATCATCGGCAGCGTGAATGTCGCTTTCAAGGTGCTGAATCTCCTCGATGAGGAGCATGTTGCGACTCTTGCCCGCGAGTTTGCGGGAAACGACACCAGCCGTGGCGTCCCCCTGGATGACAAGCAGGTCCGGGACAAACTGGCGGCGAAATTGCTCGACAACCTGACCGTCGACCCATCGCGGGAAAGCCGGGTCCTGAGCATCCGATTCTCCTCGCCCGATCCGGAGCTGAGCGCCGCAGTGGCCGATGGCTTTGCGCAGGCTTATATCGAAGCGTCGCTCGAGCTTAACGTGGCGCCGGCCCGCCGTAACGCCGTATGGTTCGACGAACAGCTCCGGACGCTGCGATCGAGGCTCGAGGAAAAGCAGAACGCGCTCACCGCATACCAGCAGGACAAGGGCATTGTCGCCATCGACGAGCGCCTCGACACGGAAACGCGGCGCTTCGAGGAGTTGTCGTCGAATCTCGTGGGGGCGCAGTCCAGCACCCTCGACGTCGCAGCACGCCAGCTCGGCCAGCAGCACCCGGAATACAAGCGAGCGGTCGAACGCGAGCAATCGATCCAACGGACTCTGGCGCAACAGAAGACCAGGGTCTTCGAGGTGATACAGCAGAGAGACGAGTTGGACCTGCTCGTGCAGGATGTCGAAAACGCCCGCAAAACATATGATCTTGCCCTTCAGGAATACTATCAGAACAGTATGGAGAGCCAGTTCAATCAGACGAACATAGCCGTGCTGAACCAGGCTGCCATTCCCACCCGGCCGTCGAGCCCCAACTTGCGTTTCAATCTTGTGCTCGCGGCAATGCTCGGTCTGGTTTTCGGTTTCGGCCTGGCTTTGGCCGCCGAAGCATTGGCACGAAGAGTGCGCACGGAAGAAGATCTGTCCGACCGCATCGGGGTCCCCGTCCTGATCACTCTGTAACCGATGCGTGGCTCAGTGCAGGATGAAGACGGAGAGCGCGATATGAAGGAAATCCTGGAAGTCGAACCTGAAGAGGCAGAGGCCGCGGAGACTGTCGATCAAAGTCTCGGCAAGCTTCTGTCCGATTCCGGGAAGATCAACAATCGCGACGTCGAGCGGGTGCTGGCGTTCGCGAAGAAAAAGGGTCTGCGTTTCGGCGAGGCGGCCGTCAAATTGCGCGTCCTGAAGAAGGCGGACGTCGATCATGCGCTTGCGGCTCAATTCGACTATCCGTATATCCGCGAGGGAGACGGCCTGTTCGGCAAAGAGCTGATCGCGGCCTACAAGCCGTTCACTCCGAAAGTCGAGGCGCTGCGTTCGTTGCGCGTCCAACTGATGCTCGGGAGCTTCAATTCGAGCTCGAATGCATTGGCGATCGTGAGCCCCGGGCCAGGCGAAGGGCGCTCCTATATCGCTGCGAATCTTGCGGTCGTGTTCTCGCAGCTCGGAGAGCGCACCTTGCTCATCGATGCTCATATGCAAAATCCAACCCTGCACAAAATTTTCCGCGTAGAAGATTCGCCCGGGTTGTCTTCAGCGCTGGGAGACCGCACCTCCGGCAAGATCAGGATCGTCAACATTCCGCAGTTCAAGAATCTCAGCCTGCTGCCTGCCGGCGCCCGCCCCCCCAATCCCGATGAGCTGCTGGCTCGGGATGCCTTCGCGGCTATCTGCTCGCGCTTCGGCAAGGCCTTCGATGTGGCGTTGATCGACACGCCTCCTGGTGATTCGAGTACTGCAGCGGATTGGGTTGCAGACCGTTGCGGAAAAGCACTGATCGTCGCGCGCCGGGACGTCACGAGATTCGAAGACGCCCGAACCTTTGTCACACGCATGCGATCGCGTGCCGAGGTCGTGGGCTCGGTCCTGAACCAATTCTAGATAGCCGTTATTCGACTCCCAGCAATTTCCAATGCCCTCGCGGGCGCTGGCTCGGGATATTGGGAAAGGCTGCATGCGAAATTCGACGAAGCCAAACTTTCTGGGGATAGGCGCGCAAAAGTGCGCTTCCACCTGGCTGCATGATATCCTCGTCGACCACCCCGAAGTCTGTCTCGGACCGAGAAAGGAACTGGACTTCTTTTCCTACTGGTTCGACTTCGGCTTCCAGTGGTACGAAAATCAGTTCCCTGCCGCGGAGTCCCATATAGCGATGGGCGAAGTATCGCCATCGTATTTCCACGGCGTCTGCGTTCCCCGGCGCGTATTCGAGTACAACCGGGACATGCGCCTGATCCTGTTCCTGCGCGATCCTGTGGATCGGGCAATGTCCAACCATAAG
>JACDCP010000183.1:0-2323 GCA_013817465.1 Gammaproteobacteria bacterium
GCGTGAGATGGCGCGGCTGCGCGCCGATTATCCCCGGCAACGCATCACTGAAGATCTGCAGGATCTCGAGGGCAGCCCCGAGTAAGCATGCAGCCGGTGACGGCAATCCATTCGGAACGCTTTGTCCAATTCCAGCGGCGCGCCTGCCATGAATCTCGCCGCCGCAACCATACGGCCCGACAGGCCGGCCTGTCCCGGACAGCGATCCGCGGAGGCCGGTTCGCTGCCGGCACAGGCAGGCATTGCTCCGGTGCGGGTGTCCGGGGGCCTGCTAGAATGCTGCGTTTCCGCCGCGGCACAGAACTGCCATGAAACCCCAGCACGTCACCATCACCGGCGCTGCCGGTCAGATCGGCTATCAGCTTGCCTTCCGCATCGCGTCCGGCCAGTTGCTCGGCGCGGATCGACCAGTCGTATTGCGCCTGCTCGAAATCCCGCAAGCGCTTGCCGCGCTCGAAGGCGTGGTGATGGAGCTGCGCGACTGCGGATTCCCGATGTTGCACAACGTCATTGCGACCGATGACCCGAACATTGCGTTCGAGGACTCGAGCTTTGCACTGCTGGTCGGCGCCAAACCGCGCAGCGCCGGGATGGAGCGCAGCGACCTGCTGCTAGGCAACGCGAAAATCTTTTCGGTGCAAGGGCGCGCCCTTAACCAGCATGCGAACCGCGACGTGCGCGTGCTGGTGGTCGGCAATCCGGCCAACACCAACGCGCTGATCGCAAGCGCGAACGCGCCCGATCTCGATCCACGCCAGGTCACCGCGATGACCCGCCTCGATCATAACCGGGCGCTGGGCCAGCTCGCCGCGAAGACCGGCGCGCACGTGACGGAGATCCGCCGGATGACCATCTGGGGCAATCATTCCGCCACGCAATATCCGGACGTGAGTCATGCGACCGTCGCTGGCCGGGCAGCCGCCGGGCTCGTCGATGAAAGCTGGATACGTGAGACTTTCATACCGACAGTGCAGCAGCGTGGCGCGGCGATCATCAAGGCGCGCGGCGCATCGTCCGCTGCTTCTGCGGCGTCCGCCGCTATCGACCACGTGCGGGACTGGGCGCTCGGCACGCCGGAGGGCGACTGGGTCAGCATGGCCGTTCCGTCGGACGGGAGCTACGACATCGACGAAGGCGTCGTGTACTCGTTTCCCGTGACCTGCAGGAACGGCGATTACGAAATCGTACAAGGCCTCGATATCGACGACTTCAGTCGCGAATGCATGAACGCAACGGACAAGGAGCTGCGCGACGAGCGCGACGCCGTCCGCGACCTTCTTTGACCCGTCAGCGCCGAGCGAGCTATCAGTGCGTCGCGTCAGAGCCACAAGTGTGAACGCGATTCGCGTGGCTCACGCAGAAGCTGCGTTATAGTAGCCGCAACATCCGCGCGCCGGCGTCTCCCTGCCGGCACTGAGTCAGCTCATGGAAGCCCTGTTCTGGTTTCTGCTCTTCTTCGGCGGCATCATCGCGCTCGCCTATCATCGCGTCGACCTGAAGACTTCGACCATCGCCATCGGCGCCGCGCTCGCCGCCTATACGATTTTCGGCGACGGCAACTTCTTCTGGCTGCTCCTGCTATGGCTGCTTCTCGCCGGCTTGGTGGCGCTCAACCTCGAGGATTTTCGCCGCGACCGCGTGTCGCGTCCGCTCTTACGCATGGCGCGCGACCTGCTGCCGCCGATGTCGCCCACCGAACGCGAGGCGCTGGAAGCCGGCAGCGTGTGGTGGGAGGGGGACCTGTTCAGCGGGCTGCCCGACTGGGACAAGCTCACGGCCATGCCGGCGCCGAAGCTCAGCGAGGCGGAGCAGGCCTTCCTCGATGGCCCGTGCGAGGAGCTCTGCCGCATGCTCGACGACTGGAAGATTACGCACGAGCTCGGCGACATGACGCCGGAAGTCTGGCGGTTCATCAAGGACCGCGGCTTCTTTGCAATGATCATCCCGAAGCGCTACGGCGGCCTCGAGTTTTCGGCGCTCGCGCATTCAGCGGTGCTGGCAAAAGTGGCCAGTCGCAGCGCGACCGCCGCCTCGACGATCGCCGTACCGAATTCGCTGGGACCGGCGGAACTGTTGCTCCACTACGGCACGGAGGCGCAGAAAGACCGCTATCTGCCCGGTCTCGCCAAGGGCAGCGAGATACCCTGCTTTGCGCTGACCGGGCCGCGCGCCGGCTCGGATGCGGCTTCGATTCCCGACACGGGCATTGTCTGCAAAGGTGAGTTCGACGGCGATGAAATCGTCGGCATGCGGCTCAACTGGGACAAGCGATACATCACACTCGCACCGGTTGCCACTGTGCTCGGCCTCGCCTTCAAGCTTT
>JACDCP010000183.1:2333-6712 GCA_013817465.1 Gammaproteobacteria bacterium
GCTTTACGACCCGGAGCATCTGATCGGCGATGTCGAGGAGCTCGGCATCACGGCAGCGCTCATCCCGACTGCCACGCCGGGCGTCATTACCGGTCGGCGGCACTTTCCGCTCAACATTCCGTTCCAGAATGGACCCACCCAGGGTACAGACGTGTTCGTGCCGCTCGACAGCATCATCGGCGGCGTCGAGATGGCAGGCCAGGGCTGGCGCATGCTGATGGAGCAGCTCGCGGTCGGGCGCTGCATCTCGCTGCCCTCGAACACGACCGGCGCCGCCAAGGCAGCCGTCTGGGCTACCGGCGCCTACGCGCGCATCCGGCAGCAGTTCGACCTGCCGATCTCCGAGTTCGAGGGCGTCGGCGAGGCGCTCGCCCGCATGGCCGGGCGGACTTACACGATGAATGCCGGCCGCACGGTGACGGCCGGCGCAGTGGATCAAGGCGCCAGGCCCGCGGTGCCTTCCGCCATCCTCAAGTACCACGTGACCGAGATGGGCCGCATGGTGGCCAACGACGCCATGGACGTGCATGGCGGCAAAGGCATCTGCATGGGACCACGCAATTATCTGGCGCGCAGCTACGAATCCGTACCGATCGCCATTACGGTCGAAGGCGCCAATATCCTCACGCGAAGCCTGATCATTTTCGGCCAGGGTGCCATCCGCTGCCACCCGTTCGTGCTGCGCGAATTGCACGCAGCCCAGGATGCCGATCACGAGCGCGGGCTCGACGAGTTCGACCGCGCGGTATTCGGCCATATCGGCTATGCCATCAGCAATGCGGCCCGCTCGCTCGTGCTCGCGCTGACGAACGCAAAGCTCACCGGCGTGCCCGTGCACGGCGCAACCCGCCGCTACTACCAGCACATCAACCGCTTCAGCGCGTCGTTCGCGCTGGCCGCGGATGTGGCCATGCTGACACTCGGCGGCGGTCTCAAGAAGCGCGAGCTGCTCTCGGCGCGGCTAGGCGACGCGCTCAGCGCCATGTACCTCGCATCGATGGTGCTCAAGCACTACGAAAACGAAGGCCGCCCGGCGGAAGACCTGCCGCTCGTCGAGTGGGCCTGTCGCGACCTGCTGTATGACGCGCAGGATAAGCTGCACGGCTTCCTGCGCAATTTCCCCAACCGGCTCGTTGCGTCCGCGCTGCGTTTCTTCATTTTTCCGCGCGGTCTCACCTACTCCGCGCCGGGCGATGCGTTGGGCCGGGCGGTCGTGGATCTGATCACCCGTCCGAGCGCCTCGCGTGAACACCTCTGCGCCGGCATCTTCAAAGCTCGCGAGCCTGGCAATCCGCTCGGCCTGCTCGGCGAGGCGCTCGAGCTCGCATGGGAAGTCGAGCCGTTGTCAAAGCGCCTGCGCGCCGCGGTCCGCTCCGACGAGATCAGCGCGCCGGATCTGCCGGCCCAGATCGATGCCGCCGAGCAGCGATCGATCCTCAGCCCCCAGGAAGCGCAAAAGCTGCGTGAGCTCGACCGTAAAGTCATGGAGATCATTGCTGTCGACGACTTCCCGCCGAACGCCTTCGGGGTGAAAGCCGTGCACCCCACGCCGGCGCCGAAGACGCACCGGCCGGCGTCCGTGGAACGACCGGCAGCGCCGGAAGACAGCCAACGCGCGGCCATCAACGAACGTCGCTGATTTTCGCAAGAGGCCCGTGTCAACGCGCGAGCTCATCTATGAAGTGACGCTCGACATCGAGCCGGCTGTCGCGCCGGAGTTCGACGACTGGCTCGAACGCCATGTCGGGGAAATGCTGGCGCTGCCGGGCTTCGAGCGAGCCGACCTGGAAGCCGAGATCGAACCGGGCGATGCACCCAGGCTTCGCCGCACGGTGCGCTATACCGTGCGCGATCGCGCTGCCCTCGACGATTACTTCGAACAGCACGCCGCCCGCCTGCGCCAGGCCGGCATCGATCGCTTCGGCGATCGGCTCACGGCAACGCGGCGCGTTCTGGAGACGTCTCCCCTCGGCGATCACGCGCATCCCGTGCTGCCGCACTGTCCGAACTGCGAAGCGCGCCTGAAAGGACAGTATTGCGCACGCTGCGGCCAGCGCGCGCGCCGTCGCATGATCACACTCTGCGAGCTGCTGCGCGACGTCATCGGGGAAATCTTCCAGCACGACTCGCGCGTCTGGCGCAGCTTTTTTCCGCTGCTGTTCCGGCCCGGCTTCCTGACCAGCGAATATCTGGCCGGGCGGCAGATGCGCTATGTGCCGCCGGTCCGCATGTATCTGTTCCTGAGCATCGTGTTCTTCGTGATCGCATTCCTCGCGGGACCGGAAGGCGAGCTGTCGCTGCGGCCCGGCGCCCTCGAGTGGACGCCGCCGGAAGACGCCGCGCCCGCTGCCGTCGACGAAACAGCCGGCGAAATCGCGGACGAGACGGCCGCCGAAGCTCCCGACGAAGTCGAGGCTACGGAGGAGGTCTTCGCCCCGCTAGACTTCGAGTGCTCGGACATCGACGGGGAGCTCGAGACCGGATTGACGCTGCTCGTGTCACGCGCAGCGATCATCAGAAGCTGCGAGAGGCTGCTCGCTAATCCGCGCGCCTTCGGCCGGGCGGTGCTCGCCAACCTGCCGAAAATGATGTTCTTCTTCCTGCCGCTGCTCGCCCTCGTGCTCAAGTTCATGTACTTCGGCTCGCGCCGCTACTACAGCGAACACCTGCTGTTCGCAGTGCACTTTCACGCGTTTTTCTTTCTAATCGTGACCCTCGACATCCTGTTCGGCATGTCGGTACGGACTCTGCACGCCGGCGCAGGGATTGCTTCGGTGGCCACCGCAGCGATGATCTTCTATATCCCGTGGTACCTGTACCGCGCCATGCGCAACGTTTATGACCAGCATCTGCTCATCCGGCTGGTCAAGTATCTGTTTCTCGTCGTCGCTTACCTCGTCAGCCTGGTGATCATGCTCCTCATCACCCTGGCGGTAACCGCGCTGACGCTCTAGACAGGCTGGTAGAATGGGGCATTCCGAAGTCCAGTGGAGGGCTCTTCATGCTCAGCAGACGCTACCTCGGCATCCTCGGCGCGGCCCTCACGGTGAGCGCCTGCGGGCCGAACATACAGGTCGAGGCAGACCCGAACGCTAACCTGAGGGAATACGACAGCTTTTCATGGGTGGCGCCGGAACAGCAGGATGTCCAGGATCCGATCCTCGACAGCGAGCTGCTGTCGAAAAAAGTGCAGCGCGCTGTCCGCGAGACGCTCGGCAGTCGCGGATTCGAGGCGACTGAGACCAATCCCGACTTCTACGTGACCTACCACACCGCGAGCAAGGAAAAGCTGCGCTCGACCGGCTTCGATATCGGCATCGGTTACAGCCGCTTCGATCCGCGCTGGGGCTACGCGGCGGTGTTCGGTCCGCCGGACGTCGAGTCCTACGAAGAGGCGATCCTGATCATCGACGTCATCGATGCCGAATCCGACACGCTCGTCTGGCGCGGCTGGGAGACAGGACGCCTGAGCCGTGAGCGCTTTTCCGAAGAGGCAGTCGCGCAGGCGGTCGAAGACATCCTGTCCCGCTTCCCGATCGGCTGAGGGGAAATGGGGACATTCCTGATTTCCCGCTCCTGGAAAAGTGTCGGAAATTAGGAATGTTCCGATTTTCAGCTGCTGATTTCCCGAAAAGCGTCGGAAATCAGGAATGTCCCCATTTCCCATGACTCCCTCGGAACACGATCGAAAATCAGGAATGTCCCCATTTCCCCGGCCGCGCACCATCCTGCACGTCGACATGGACGCTTTCTACGCGTCCGTCGAGCAGCGCGACAATCCGGATCTGAGAGGCAAGCCGGTGCTCGTCGGCGGTTCCGGGCCCCGCGGTGTCGTCGCGGCGGCAAGTTACGAGTCGCGGGTCTTCGGCGTGCATTCGGCCATGCCCACGCGCGAGGCGCTGTCGCGCTGCCCGCATGCCATCTGCGTACCGCCACGCTTCGACCGTTATCGGCGGGAATCGACGCGCGTCTTCGCGATTTTTCGCGATTTCTCGCCGCTCGTGGAGGCATTGTCGCTGGATGAAGCGTTCATCGACGTCACAGCGAGCCGCTCGCTGTTCGGCGATGCAGCCGCGATCGGCAGCGCCATCAAGGCGCGAATTTTCGCCACGACCGCACTGACCGCCTCCGTCGGCATCGGCCCGAACAAACTGGTGGCCAAGATCGCTTCGGACCTCGACAAGCCCGACGGTTTGCGCATCGTGGATGGCGACAACCTGCAGGCGACGCTTGATCCCCTGCCTGTGCGCGTTTTACCCGGCATCGGCCGGCAGACCGCAGAGCGCCTTGGCCGCATGGGATGCGTGACGCTCGCCGATCTGCGCCGGACGCCGCCGCAGCGCCTTCAGTCGATTTTCGGCCAGCACGGTGAACAGATG
>JACDCP010000184.1 GCA_013817465.1 Gammaproteobacteria bacterium
GGCGGGGCTCGAACAATGGTAGGGCCCTCGCCCCCGGCCTCGCCCGCAAGCGGGAGCGGGCACCGCGTCGCGCGCGGCGGCCCGCTGGCCGCGCTGATCGCGTTCTCGGCGCGCAACTGGCTGTTGACGATCATGGTCGTGGCCGTCGCGGCGTTCTGGGGCTATCGCTCGCTGATCAATGCGCCGCTCGATGCGATCCCCGATCTCTCCGACGTGCAGGTGATCGTGTACACGGAGTGGCCGGGACGCAGCCCCGACATCGTCGAGGACCAGATCACCTACCCGCTGACGACTACGCTGCTCGCCGCGCCCGAGGTGCGCTACGTGCGCGGGCAGAGCTTCATGGGCCTGTCCTTCGTGTACGCGATTTTCGAGGACGGCACCGACATCTACTGGGCGCGCTCCCGCGTGCTCGAGTACCTCAACGAAGCGACCGGCGACCTGCCGGAGGGCGTGAATCCGACGCTCGGCCCCGATGCGACCGGCGTCGGCTGGGTCTACCAGTACGCGCTCGTCGACAAGAGCGGGCAGAACAGCCTCGCCGATCTGCGCAGCCTGCAGGATTTCAATCTGCGCTATGCACTGGAATCCGTCGAGGGCGTCGCCGAGGTGGCCTCAGTGGGCGGCTTCGTCAAGGAATATCAGATCAGCGTCGACCCGAACAAGCTTGCGAGCTACGACATATCGTTGCAGGAAGTCGCACGGGCAGTGCGCGAGGCGAACAACGACGTCGGCGGGCGCGTGCTCGAAATCGCCGGCCACGAGCACTTTATCCGCGGCCGCGGCTACGTCGACTCCGTTGAGGATCTGGAGAAGGTCGTGCTCGGCATCGGCAGCGGCGGCGTGCCCATACGCGTCGAGGCCGTCGCCTCGGTGAGCCTCGGGCCCGCCAGTCAGCGGGGCCAGGCCGACCTCAATGGCGAAGGCTTCGCGGTCGGCGGCGTCGTGGTCATGCGCTACGGCGAGAACGCGTTGCAGGTCATCGATCGTGTCAAGCAGCGGCTCGCGGAAGTCGAAGCCGGCCTGCCGGCAGGCGTCGAGATCGTGCCGGTCTACGATCGATCCAGCCTCATCGAACGCGCCATCGACACGCTCGAGCGCACGCTCACCGAGGAAATGATCGTCGTCTCTCTGGTCATCGCGATCTTCCTGCTGCATCTGCGCTCGGCGCTGGTGGCCATTATCACCCTGCCGATCGCCATCCTGCTCGCGTTCATACCGATGTATTACCAGGGGCTGACCGCCAACATCATGTCGCTCGGCGGCATCGCCGTGGCCATCGGCGCGATGGTGGACGCGGCCATCGCCATCGTCGAGAACGTGCACCGCCGCTTGACCCTCTGGCAGGCGGGCACGGAAGAAGAGCGGCATCGATACGAATCGCGCACTGCGGTCATCATCGACGCCATGCAGGAGGTCGGTCCCAGCATCTTCTTCGCGCTGCTCGTCATCACGGTTGCCTTTTTGCCGGTGTTCGCGCTCGAAGGCACCGAAGGTCGGCTCTTCAAGCCGCTCGCCTTCACGAAGACTTACTCGATGTTTTTCGCCGCACTGCTCTCGGTCACGCTCATTCCGGCGCTCGCCGTGCTGGCGATCCGCGGCAGGATCCGGAGCGATCGCAACCTGCTCAATCGCCTGCTGATAGCCGCGTACCGACCGGTGGTGCGGTTTGCCGTGCGCTTCCGCTGGGTCGTCGTGGTGCTCGCGGCGGTGGCAATGGCTTCGGTCGTGCTGCCGTACCGCTCGCTCGGCAGCGAATTCATGCCGCCCTTGAACGAAGGCAGCATTCTCTACATGCCGACGGCGCTGCCGGGCATATCGATCACCGAGGCGACCCGGGTGCTGCAGACCATGGATCGCGAGCTCATGAAATTCCCGGAGGTCAAGCGCGTGTTCGGCAAGGTCGGCCGCAGCACGAGCCCGACCGACCCCGCGCCGCTGTCGATGCTCGAGATCAACATCATGCTCGAGCCCGAGAGCGAGTGGCGGGAGGGCATGACCTGGAACGAGCTGATCGCGGAAATGGACGAGAGAATGCGTTTTCCCGGCATGCCGAACATCTGGTGGATGCCGATCCAGACGCGCACCGAAATGCTGGCCACCGGCATTCGTTCCAGCCTCGGCATCAAGGTATTCGGGCCGGACCTCGAAATCATCGAGTCGACCGCCATCGACATCGAGCGCGCCCTGCAGGCGGATTCGCGCACGGCGCCCTACACGCGCAGCGCGTTCGC
Organism: Gammaproteobacteria bacterium; assembly: GCA_013817465.1. Classification (GTDB taxonomy): domain Bacteria; phylum Pseudomonadota; class Gammaproteobacteria; order Steroidobacterales; family JACDCP01; genus JACDCP01. The sequence continues at coordinate 2,235 of JACDCP010000184.1, forward strand.
CGAACGCACGACCGGCGGCTACTTCCTCGATTTCGACATCGATCGCGACGCCGCCGCCCGCTTCGGCCTCAATGTCGGCGACGTGCAGGACGTGATCGAGGCGGCAATGGGCGGCATGAAAGTCAGCGAGACCGTGGAAGGGCGCGAGCGCTACGACATTCTGCTGCGCTACGCCCGGGACTACCGCGACAACGTCGAGGCCCTCGAGCGCGTGCTCGTGCCGACGGCGGACGGTGCGCAGATTCCGATCACCCAGGTCGCCGACATCGAATTTCGTACCGGCCCGCCGATGCTGCGCAACGAAGACGGCCAGCTCGTCGGCTTCGTGTTCGTGGACGTCAACGAGCAGATCGGCATTGCCGATTACGTCGAGGCCGCCAGGCAGGTCGTGGCGGAGCGCGTCGATATTGCGGAAGGCTATCGGATCGCCTGGGCGGGCCAGTTCCAGTACTACGAGCGCGCGAAGGCGCGACTCGAGATCCTCGTGCCGCTGACGATTTTCCTGATCTTCTTCATGTTGTACATGCATCGGCGCTCGCTGGTCGAGACGCTGGTCGTCATGCTCGCGCTGCCGTTTTCGCTGGTAGGCGGCGTGTGGCTGATCTGGCTGCTCGGCTACAAGCTCAGCGTGGCGGTCGGCGTGGGCATGATTGCGGTGGCGGGTCTTGCGGTCGAGCTCGGCCTGCTGATGATGCTCTATCTCGACATCGCCTGGCGCAGCCATCGCGCGGAAGGCCGACTCAATGATCGCGTGGACCTGACCGATGCGATCATGGAAGGCGCGGCGTTGCGCCTTAGACCCAAGCTCATGACCGGCCTTGCGCTGTTTCTGGGTCTGGTGCCGATCATGCTCAGCGACGGCACCGGCGCCGATGTCATGAAGCGCATCGCCGCGCCGATGCTGGGCGGCGTCGCGTCTGCGCTGCTGCTGGTGTTGCTCGTCTTCCCGGCGATTTTCGCGTTCTGGCGCGGGCGCGGCCTGCCGGCCGCTGCGGATGCGAGCGGCAGCACGGGGCAGGCAGAACGTCCCCCATGAGCGCCGCGGTTTCAGGCACGGGATTTGCACTTTCTGGATCCGACATGGAGACCGTCATCGTGACCGGCAGCAGCGGCTTCATCGGTAAAGCCGTCATCGCCAGGCTTGCCGGGCAATACGACCTGATCGGCTTCGACCGCGAGCAGGCCCCGCACCCGCCGCCCAACGCCGAATGCATATGCGTCGATCTCACGTCCGAGGAGAGTATCGTGGCGGCGTTCGTTGTCGTCGGACTGATTCTTATTGCAATCAGCCTGCCGCGCGGCGGCCGCAGCCGACATCATTACGGAAGCTGGGACAGGTTCGTCGTCTGACGCCATTCCGCCAGGAAGACATCACGCGCAGCATTCTGCTGCAGGTGATCACAGAGCAAGAGCAGCGCGCGCATCCGATCATGAGCCGCGATTTCCTGCTGCAGCTCATCCAATCCTACGAAGGCGCCATGCAGGGCGTCATCGGCAGCTATCTCGAGCAGAGCATGAAGCTGTTCACGAGCCAGCAGCAGATTCGCGAGCGCGTGCGGGGCGTGGTCGGCGCCGACCTAGTCGGTACGCCTTATCTCTGGAACGGGACATTACCTGAATGCTGTGCCGGCATCTCCCGCTCCGGGCGACTTCTCGACGTTCAGCCGGTACGAAACCGCGCCATACGTGGCGACGCAGTATGGAACGGCAAACGTCAGGGCAAGTTTGACGAAATTGATCTCGCCGGGGCCGAAGAGCGCGTCGCCCTGGTTGATCAGGTTCAGCAGCGTTCCGACGATCAAGGCAACGAGACATGAACGCTTCGGTACACCGTCAGCAAGGCAGAAAGGCACACTTTCGTCCAGCCTGAACCGGGACCTCCCGCGGTTATCGTCGAATAGAGTATCTGCTCGTTTTCCGGCGCCGACGGCGTGCCTCAGCGACGCAGCATATCGATGAGCGGCAGGTAACCGTGATCGGCAAGACGCTGCGCAGCCACCGGCACGTACTGCGGATCGAGCTCTATGCCGAGCCCTTCGACGAGCCTGTTCATCATATTGAACAATGCGGTCACCGCTACGGTATGGTAGATCGCCGTCTCGTCCCAGCCGGCCGCGAGAAGGGCGTCTGCGTCGGCTTTTCGGATGCTCGCCGGCGCGCGGGTCAGTTTTTCGGCATAGCGAAGGACCGGCTTCATCTTCTCCATGACCGGCGCACGGTCGATACCCTCGGCAACCTGCTCCAGAACCGCGCCGGGCACGCCGAGGCGCACAGCCGTTTCTGTATGCACACCGCGGCAATACGCACACTGATTGAGTCGCGAGACAAATGCGGCAATCAGCTCCCGCTCCGCTTCGGTAAAGGGTGACGGGCCACGCAGCAGCTCCTCGTGAAACTCGATGAGCGGCTTGCTGGTGGCCGGAAACGCCTTGAACACGTCGAGTAGCTTGGCTCTAGGCCGCAGTGAAGGCAGAAAAGGCATCGTTCGTACCTACCGCTCGTGTTGCCGGGAGACCACGCCAGCCATCCGGTTCGCGGTCCGTGGCGGGTTATTTCGAATCGTCCCCGGGGCGAATCCGGATGTCCGCGCGGTTCAGGTCCTGCGCGGCGTGCCGGCCACATAGTACCAGGCCGCTACCGCACCAAAGGCAACGTGCGAGATGAGCGTCACCCAGTTGCGGGCCATCGCAAACCAGTCGAAGACCGCGGTCAAGCCATAAAAGTTGACGACATAAAGCGCCAGGCCGAACAGGGCGCCCGTGCCGATCGCCGCGGCTACGCTCATTGAGCGGATGACGAAGGCGAGGATCACCGCATAGGCGATCGCCAGCACGAAATGCAACAGCATGCCGACCATGACGATTCCCATGCTGAAGGTCGCGGGCGGCGGCAGAACGTCTCTGCCCATGACGATGGCGGCCATCATGCGCGGTGGTCCCCAGGCCGATCCGCCCATAGCCAGGGTGACGAGGATCATCTCCATCATGACGAAAACGAGGCCGGCTATGAGTCCGGCAACAATAGCGCGTGACCAGTTAATCATGGTTCTTCTCCAGTGCAAGGCCGCATGTTCCGACGATCGACTCTGGCGCAATTCCATCGATTAGCCGCGTATAGAACAGGGAGACCGTTGAATGGCGGCATTTATCACACACTGTAACTCGGACCACTCGAGATTCCACATGGCCGAGATTACCGGACTTCGTGGCGTAGCATGGGGGACACGCTGTCGGCCGGCGCATTGCAATAACCACGCGGACCGACCGGTCTACCTGTATGAGTCCGGGAGCGCCACGACGGGGCTCGACGGCGGCAATTCAGGGGTAGGCCATGCAGTGTCTGGAGTTCCGAAGATTGTGCGGGGTCGATCCGCGCTACAGCGATCCAGAGTACCTCGAGCACGCTGAGCGTTGCGGAGCCTGCGCCGGCTACCTGCAGCAGTTGCTGCGCCTGGATGCCCTCATTCTCAAAGCGTTGCACTTCGAGGTACGGCTGCCGGAGCGAGCGGAGTCAGGTCGTACCGGCCAGACCTGGAAGCGTTTCGAGACGGGCCGCCGGTTCGGCGTCGCGGCAAGCCTGCTGGCAGTGTTGACCATCGTCGCGGGGATTTGGCTTTCGTCTCCCGGCAACACGCTGGCCTCGGATGTCATCGCGCACATCCGCCACGAGCCGCACTCGCTCGAACCAGGTCAAGCTGTTGTGGATGCGCCGCTGCTGGACAATCTGCTGGCGCGCCACGGGACACGGCTTGCCGCGAACATCGGCACGATCACCTACGCGCAGGCCTGCCTTCTTCGCGGCAGGCCGATCTCGCATCTGGTCGTGCAGGACGAAGCGGGACCCGTGACGGTCTTGGTGCTGCCCGATGAACGCGTCGCTGCGCCGATGCAGGTGCAGAAAGACGGTTTTCACGGCCGCATAATTCCGGCGGGCAAGGGCAGCATCGCGTTCGTCGGTTATGCACAGGAGACCACCGATGCCGTCGAGCAAAGGGTCCTCAATGCCGTGCAATCGACGCTCTAGCACGCAGGCCGCCACGCATGCGGCATCGCTAGTTGCGCTGGTAACGGTGGTGTCCGGTTGCACGTCGTTGTTCCCCACCGAGCCCGGCGAAAGCCTCGCACATTTTCCGATGCAGGCGCCACAGGAGGGTGAGAAGGCACCCGATTTCCAGCTCCGGGACCTGTCCGGTGCGACCATGCGTCTCACCGAGCTGATTGACGACCGGCCCATCGTTCTGCAGCTCGGTAGTCACACCTGCCCTGTCTACCGCTACCGGCGCTTCGGTATGCGCGAGTTACAGGCCGAATTCGCCGACCGGGTTCATTTGCTGGTTGTCTATACGCTCGAAGCGCATCCTACGGGCGCGCCGAGTCCTTACTCGAACAAAGAGTGGCGACCTCTCATCAATCGAATGACCGGAGTGGATG
>JACDCP010000010.1 GCA_013817465.1 Gammaproteobacteria bacterium
TCGCTGATCAGGATGACCTGACCGTCGCCCGGCAAGCCGGCAAGCGCGTTGCCGGCGGCGAATACCACAGTCTCGGTCTGCATCTCCACGGTCACGGCGAAGCTCGCGGTCGGATCGAGCAGGGAGCCGTGATTTCCCTCGGTGAAGCGGACGATGCCGTAAGAGGTCAGGTTCGGACCGGGCATGCTGATGGTCGGCAGCCCCATCTCGTCGACCAGCCGCTCCGTGGCCGAGTTCGGCACCACCGTGTCGCCCAGCACCTCCATCATATGAATCGGGTGCAGGGCGGCCGCCATCTCCGCGAAATTGATCGGGTCACCCGAGTCGATCACTGTCTGCGCATCGCGGAAGAACTGGTTGAACAGGGTCGTGTCGGCAATCAGTCCTGCCGCCTCCAGACCAGCCGTGATGCGCGGCCCGAAGGACGGCGATTCCCGTATCAGCACCGAGATCGTGCCGCCCCCATTGGCCAGCGTCGCGGTGCGCACGTCGCTGTTGACCCCCAGATAAGTGGTGCCGACCATCGCGCCGAGCGACTGGCCGACGAAGTGGATACGATCGGCGTTCAGATCAGGAACCTGATCTGCGTTGAGATCGATAACCGGCACGGTGCGCGTCAGCGCGATCAGATCGGCGGCCGACTGGCGCAGATTATCGCGCGTCGTCGGCAGGCTCGTCAGGTTAATGTAGTGCGTGCCCGACGGATCGATGGACCCGTCCGGTCCCGGCGAGCTGTCGGCATTATTGACGAGGTCCAGATCGAAGGTGCGCTCATTGCCAGCCTGGAACAGTGGGTTCATCGGATCGGTCAGTCCGTGCAGCGGCTGGTCGATGGCGATAACCGCCCAGCCCGCATCGGCGAAGCCGTCGGCAAGGGCGAGCATGTCGGTTCGATTGCGCGTGATGCCGTGCTGAAACACGATTACCGGCCAGCCTTCCGCCGGCTGGGAACCGCCGGCCATCACGAATGCGGAATTGACGTTCGGCAGGGTCAGCAGCGCGGGGATCACCAGCGTCTCGGTGGCGACCGGCACGGGATTGAAGCGCGTCAGAAAATTGCTCGTGGCGTCCAGCGGCGAGGGCCCGCCGAGCCAGAAGTCGGTGAGCGGTGCGGTCCGGCTCAGGTAGTACGGGACGCCGACTGTGCCAACGTAGACATCGGCGCTGCCCGTCAGCCGGGGATCAACCTGGCTCGTGTCGAGCCCGGCGAACTGCAAGCCCGCGGCCTGCGCTGTTGTCGTCGCGTCTACTGCCAGCATGACGTCAGTGTTGGACTGCGTCGAGAAGCTGAAGCTCGAGACGATGGACGCGGGGTCGATGCCGACAGCCGAAGCGATGGCGAAGTGAGCGCCGGTGAGCTGCTTGATGGCATCGAGCGTCGGGTCGGGGAGCGTCGCCCCGTCCGCGAGCGCGTCCTTGATCGTCTGAAACACGTTGTCTGGCACGGCGGCTGTGCCGTCGCTGCTGCGGATGCCGTCGGTGAGAACCACGAGGTAGCCGCTCTTTTCGTTCAGCGGGCCGAGAGGCGTCAGCTCGAGGATGCTGTCGTTCGAGTCGATGTCCGGCGCGATGCCGATCGAATAGTCGGTGCCGGGCACGAGCGCGCTCACGAAACCGACCGTCGCCTTGGTTGCGGGATCGACCTGCACTTCGAAGACGTGTACGGTTTGACCGCCGAGCAGCGAGGCGGGGTCGAGGCTTTCGCTGAAGCGCGCGCGAATCGGCGCCGTGGTCGAATATCCGTCCAGTGTGTTGAGGGCCTGGGCGTTCGGCGTGAAGGCGGTCACCGGGAGATTCAACGTGCCATCGGTGCTGCCGTTGAAGAACAAATCGTTCGGGAACGGCACGATTCCGCCCTGCGGGACGAACAGCGCCCGGAAAGAGCTCGGCGGCGCCGGCGAAGGTTCCTGGGAGGGCTGCTCCTCGGCCGGGTCGTTTGCCTCCGAGCATCCGCCGAGCAGGATTACGGCGCCGGCAAGCGCCGCGGCAGTGAATCTGATCATTGAGCTGGTCCCTCGTGCGCATGCGCGTGTTATAGAAAGTTGGAAAAGCCATTCATGGCTTTTCCAACTTTAGCGATCCGAAAAGGATGATTTTCGGATCGCGAGCATTTTCAGGAACTTGCAATTCTCGAAAATGAAGATGCGACCCCGCATCGCATGAAAAGCGGTTGCAAACAGAAAGTGCAACGGCTTGTCAGTGCGGAACAGGCGCGCTCCGCGATGGCGCTAAGACTAAACTGGTCATTTGGTCGACTGCAAGGAGTGGCACTCTCTGAAGCGTGGAAAACCTCCCGGCCGGTTCCGGGTAATCGCGGGACGCTGGCGCGGCCGGCGCTTTCCGATCCCGCGGCTCGACGGCCTGCGCCCGACGCCGGACCGCGTCCGCGAGACCGCTTTCAATTGGCTGCAACCGGTCATCGACGGCGCTTGCTGTCTCGATCTGTACGCGGGCAGCGGAGCGCTCGGTGTCGAAGCCCTGTCGCGCGGCGCGCGGCGCGTGGTATTCGTCGAGCGGGATGCACAGGCAGTGGCCTCCCTGCGTAATCTGCTGTCTACACTCGACTCGGCGGATGCAGAGGTCGTGCGGGCCGATGCCTTGGCATTCCTCGACGGCCGGCCGCAGGCTTTCGACGTCGTTCTGCTCGACCCGCCATTTGCCGACGGCTTCCCGCAACGATTGTGTACACTGCTCGAAACCCGCGGATGGCTGGCCGCCCACGCACGGATTTTCCTCGAGCACGCACGGCGATCGGCAGTGCCGCCGCTGCCCGCGAACTGGACGCTGCATCGCAGCCGGCACGCCGGGCAGGTCGCATTTCATCTGGCGCTGCGCTCGGCGCCCGCATGAAAATGGGGACATTCCTGATTTCCGGGCTACCAGATCTCTGGTTGCCACGATTCGTCGGCGAAAATCAGGAATGTCCCCATTTTCAAGAAAAAGGTACCGGATTTATTTATTCTTCTTCTTGAGCCCGGCATCCTTCTCCGGCAGGCAACGCATAAATAAATCCGGTACCTTTTTTTCATGAAGATCGGCGCAATGTATCCCGGGACGTTCGACCCCATTACGAACGGCCACTATGACCTCGTGCGGCGCGCCTGCCGCCTGTTCGACCGTGTCGTCATCGCGATCGCGGCTAATCCCGGCAAGGCGCCGATGTTTTCGCTGGACGAACGCGTCGCGCTGGCGGAGGCGGTACTGGATGACCTGGACCATGTCGAAGTCCGTGGCTACGAGGGCCTCACGGTGGAATTCGCGCGCACCCACGGCCTCGACGTCATGCTGCGCGGGCTGCGGGCCGTTTCCGACTTCGAGTACGAGTTCCAGCTTGCGACCATGAGCCGCCAGCTCAACGAGCAGGTAGAGACCGTGTTCCTGACTCCGACCGAGAAATACGCCTACATTTCGTCGGGGCTGGTGCGCGAGATTGCCATGCTGGGTGGTGACGTCTCGAAATTCGTCCATCCCAGGGTCGAGGCGGAACTTTGCAAGCGTCGCCAGTCAATGCGCGGCGGAGAGCGGGGATGACTGTCTGCAAACGGTTGGCCCGGCACGGCTTCATCGCTTTTCTGCTGCTGCCGGCCGTGGCCATCGCGGCTGGCCAACGGGTGCCGGACCAGGCGGCCATCGCGAGCGCGCATCCGCTGGCCACCGAGGCCGGACTCGAGATACTCGAGCAGGGCGGCAATGCTTTTGATGCCGCGGTGGCTGTCAGCGCCGCTCTGGCCGTCGTCGAGCCCTATTCGTCCGGAACGGGAGGCGGCGGATTCTGGCTGCTGCATCAGGCTTCGAGCGACAGAGATGTCTTTGTCGACGGGCGCGAGGTCGCCCCGTGCGCCGCGACGAAGGACATGTATCTCGATGAGGAGGGCAATCCGATCCCGCGCCTGTCCCTCGACGGCCCGCTGGCGGCCGGCATCCCGGGCCACCCCGCCGCCCTTGCTCACATCGCCAGTCAATACGGCCGGCTGCCGCTCGCAGCGAGCCTGGCGCCTGCGATCCGTTACGCCGCGGAGGGCTTCCCGGCCTATGAGCGCATCCGCGACGGGCTCGAGTTCAAGCGTGAGCTGATCGGCCGCTGGCCGGCCGCAGCAGAGATCTTCCTCGACGACGGGGAGGTTCCCGCGGAAGGCGCGCTCATCAGACAACCCGAGCTGGCAGCCACTCTGCGCGTGCTTGCAGAGAAAGGCCGGGATGGCTTTTATGCCGGAGAGGTTGCGCGGCGGCTCGTGCAGGGCGTGCGGGATGCCGGGGGCATCTGGACGCTCGCCGATCTCGCCAGTTATCGGGTCGTGGAGCGGGAGCCGATTCACGCCGACTACAGGGGCGTGCGCATCACGACCGCGCCGCCGCCTTCGGCCGGCGGCGTTGCGCTCATCGAGATATTGAATATCCTCTCCGCCTATGAGCTGAAGGCGCTCGAGGGAGCGGCGCGCAAGCACCTCGTGGTCGAGGCCATGCGCCGCGCCTATCGCGACCGCGCCGAATTCCTCGGCGATCCGGATTTCGTCGATGCGCCCCTGAAGCGATTGCTGCATCCCTGGTACGCCGCCGGTCTGCGAAACTCCATCCGCACGGATCGCGCCACGCCCAGCTCGATGCTGCCGGGCATCCGGCCGGCCGGAACGCAGGGCACACAGACCACTCACTTCTCGGTGCTCGATGGCGAAGGCAATCGCGTCGCCGCGACCCTGTCGATCAATTTCTGGTTCGGCTCGGGTTTCATGCCCGAGGGGACGGGCGTGCTGCTCAACAACGAGATGAACGATTTCTCTATCAAGCCCGGTGTGCCGGACGGCTACCAGCTCGTCGGCGCGGATGCGAACGCCATCGCGCCGGGCAAGCGCATGCTCTCCAGCATGATGCCCACCGTGCTGGAGTCCGATGAGGGCATTGCCATCCTGGGCACGCCCGGCGGCAGCCGCATCATCAGCATGGTGCTGCTGGGCACGCTGGCCTGGATCGACGGCGCAAGCGCGGAACAGATGGTCGCTTTGCCGCGTTATCATCATCAGTATCTGCCCGACCAGGTTTTTTACGAGACGGCTGCGTTGAGCGAGGAAGAACAGGCGGCATTGCGAGCAATGGGCCACGAGCTCGCCGCGACCGAGGATGAATACGGCAACATGCAGGTGGTCACCTGGGATTTCGAGAACGGTGAGGTCGAAGCGGCGTCCGACCCACGCGGCGTAGGCGAAGGGTTGGTTTATTGAGGGTCGATTGAAATCGGCCGTGCCGGGCGGGGCCGCACGAATCGGCTTTACCGGTAATTATTTCACCAGCGACGCCTGAAGCTATGCAGGGGGGCATTCATTCCGCCATCAGTGCTGGCAGCGAGCGCAGTAGTACGTCGAGCGCTGTCCCAGAGTGATTGCACGCACCGGTGAGCGACAGCGCCGGCACGCCCGGCCTTCGCGCCCGTACACGCGAAGATCCTGCGCAAAGTGGCCGGGGGAGCCTTCACCATCGGAATAATCCCGCAGGGTAGTTCCGCCCGCACGCAGGGCATCATGCAGCACTGCCGTCACCGCACCGGCCAGTCGCTCCATGCGCGGCAGCGAGATCCGGCCCGCTGCGCGTTTCGGGTGAATGCCGGCGCGGAACAGGGCTTCGCTGGCGTAAATGTTGCCGATGCCGACGACGATGCGGCTGTCCATCAGGAACGGCTTGACCGCCAGGCGGCGGCCGCGAGCCCGATCGTGCAGGTACGAGCCGTTGAACGCGCTTTCGAGTGGCTCCGGACCCAGGCTCGCGAGCAACGGGTGGGCGAGCGGATCGCCCTGAGTCCAAAGCAATGAGCCGAACCGACGGGGGTCGGTAAAGCGCAGGCTGCGACCCGTGTCCAGCACGATGTCGATATGATCGTGAGCGCCCGGCGGAGTATCAGAAAATACCATCCGCAGGCTTCCGGACATGCCGAGATGCAGGAGCGCGCTGCCGGCGGCGGTGTCGAGCAGCAGGTATTTCGCGCGGCGGCGCACGCTTTCGATGCGCTGACCGGGCAATTCCTCGATGAGGCTCCGCGGCACCGGCCAGCGCAACCTCGGTTCGCGTACCCGCATCTGGGTGACGATATGGCCGCGAAGCTGCGGTTCAATGCCGCGCCGCGTGGTCTCGACCTCGGGAAGCTCTGGCATGATTAATGCTTATCGAATGAATATCGCGGTGGAAGGCGGCAAAGCCCCCGCCTAATGTATAATGCCTGCTCATCTTTGGGGGAATGTGATACCGCTCGACGCACGCTTTGAAGGCATCGGGCACGATAAGCTATGTCTGGCGCAAGCGGCGCGCTCAACGAGGAACTGTTAGTGGTCGATTATCTCTATGGAATTCTGGGGCTGAGCTTCTGGGGCTATGTCCTGGCCACGTTTCTCATGGTCGAAATGACCATCCTGGGCGTGACCCTGTACCTGCATCGCGATCAGTGCCACCGCGGCCTGGAGCTGCATCCGGCCGCGCGCCATTTCTTCCGGTTCTGGAACTATCTGACCACGGGCATGGGGACTCGCAGCTGGGTTGCCGTGCACCGCAAGCATCATGCGCTGTGCGAGACGGAGCAGGATCCGCACAGCCCCAAGATTCTCGGCCTGAAGAAGGTCCTGCTCGAGGGCGCGGAGCTTTACAAGGCCGAGGCCGCAAAGCCGGAAACGCTCGAGAAATACGGCCGCGGCTGCCCCGACGACTGGCTGGAGCGGAACGTCTACGGCCGCTACACCTTCGGCGGTATCGTGCTGCTCGTGCTGCTGGAGCTGGTCCTGTTCGGCGTGCCGGCTATCATCATGATCGCCGTGCAGATGATGGCGATCCCATTCCTCGCCGCAGGGGTGATCAATGGTGTCGGCCACCATTCCGGCTACCGGAATTTTGAGTGCGATGACGCCGCGACGAACATTGTGCCTTGGGGCGTTCTGCTCGGCGGCGAAGAGCTGCACAACAATCATCATGCCTTCCCGAGCTCGGCGAAGTTCTCGGCCCGCCGTTGGGAATTCGACATCGGCTGGCTCGCGATTCGCACGCTTCAGTTTTTCGGCCTCGCGCGCGTCAAGAAGATTCTGCCTCGGCCAATCGTTTCCGCGAAGGCCGGACACGTCGATCTGGAAACGGTGCGCGCAGTCATCATCAATCGCATGCACGTATTGCGCGATTACACGCGGACAGTCACGCTTCCCGTCTTTCGCAAGGAACGCGCGGCCGCGGGCGCGGGCGCGGGCGCGCTGATGCGGCGGGCGCGCAAATTGCTCGTGCGCCAGCCGGCGCTGCTCGACGAAAAGTCGCGCGCACGGCTCGACCAGATACTCGACAGGAACCACGCGCTCAAGACAGTGCACGACTTCCGCGAGAGCCTGCGCACGCTCTGGGCAGGCGCGAACGTCAGCAACGACCGGTTGCTCGCCGACCTGAAGGACTGGTGCGCGCGCGCAGAGGCGAGCGGCATCCAGGCGCTGGAGGAATTTGCGCAGACGCTGCGCGGCTACTCGATGGCTCCGATTCGGGTCTGAATCGGCCCTCCTGACGACTGCGAAAAAAACCCGCCCATCGGCGGGCTTTTCTATTTGATCTTGGCTTCCTTGTAAGGCACGTGCTTGCGAACCCTCGGATCGTACTTGCTGACTTCCATCTTTTCCGGGTGCAGCCGTTTGTTCTTGGTCGTCGTATAGAAGTGACCCGTGCCGGCGGAAGAGACCAGACGGATTTTCTCGCGGATCGCCTTTGCCATGGTCAGACCCTCTCGCCGCGCGCACGCAGGTCAGCCACAACCTTGTCGATGCCGAGCTTGTCGATGGTGCGCAAACCGCGTGTCGACACGCGCAGCTTCACGAAACGCTTCTCGCCTTCGAGCCAGAAACGGTGGGTGTGCAGATTGGGCAGAAACCGGCGGCGCGTCTTGTTGTTCGCGTGCGACACATTGTTCCCGGTCGTGGGGCGCTTGCCGGTGATCTGGCAGACTCTGGACATGCCGGTATTCCCTGAAAACGGCGCCTGAGTGGAGGCGGAAAGCCGCTCTTTATACCAGCCCGCCAAAGGCGACGCAAGAAACGGCGGTTACTCAAGTCTGCGCAGGAAGGGGACACTCCTCATTTTCCACGGGAGCACTTCCCCAGATGAGGGCGATGAGCGGCGGAAATGAGGAATGTCCCCCTAGATCAGACCCCGCTCGGCGAACGAGACGCACACGCCATCGCCGACCACCAGGTGGTCGAGCACCCGGATATCAACGAGCGCCAGCGCATCCTTGAGGCGCTGCGTGATGCACTCGTCCGCCTGGCTCGGCTCGGCGACGCCCGACGGATGATTGTGCGCAAAGATGACGGCGGCGGCATTGCGCGCGAGCGCGTGCTTGACGACTTCGCGAGGATAAACGCTGGTGCCGTCGATGGTGCCCTTGAACAGCTCCTCGAAGTGGATGACCCGGTTGCGGTTATCGAGGAACAGGCAGCAGAACACTTCATGGGCGAGATCGCGCAGTCGTGCGAGCAGGAACTCGCGTGTCGCACGCGGGCTCGTCAGCCCATTCGCCCGCTGGAGCTTCTCGGCGAAATGGCGCCGCGAGATTTCGAGCAGCGCCTGCAGCTGCGCATACTTGGCCGGCCCCAGGCCCCGGCAGGCGCAGAAGCTCGTGCGGTCTGCCGATAAAAGGCCGCGCAGCCCTTCGAAGCGTGCGAGCAGGTCGCGCGCCAGATCGACGGCCGTCTTGCCGTCCACGCCGGTGCGCAGGAAGATGGCCAGCAGCTCTGCCTCGGACAGAGCCGCGGGGCCGAGCGCCAGCAGCTTCTCGCGCGGCCGCTCGGCCGCCGGCCAGTCGGAAATCGGCATGCTACGATCCGTGTAACGCCGGTTCGAGCGCCCATCATGCCCGCTGCGCCGTGCGCGGCAAGTCGAGTTTCCGCCTCGACGGTGGTAATTTCTCCGACAGCCATGACACCGTCGACCCCCCCACGTATTCTGCTCGGCATCACTGGCGGCATTGCCGCCTATAAAAGCCCCGATCTCGTGCGCCGGCTCCGTGATCGCGGCGCGGAAGTCCAGGTCGTCATGACCGGGGCAGCGGAACGATTCGTGACGCGCCAGACCTTCCAGGCGGTATCCGGCCGGCCCGTGCGGACTGAGCTCTGGGACGAAGCGGCCGAAGCCGCCATGGGGCATATCGAGCTTGCGCGCTGGGCAGGGCGCGTCGTCATTGCGCCGGCCAGCGCGGACTTTATCGCGCGTCTCGCCGCCGGCTTGGCGGACGACCTGCTCGCCACGATCTGCCTGGCGACCGAGGCGCCTATCCTGCTCGCGCCAGCCATGAACCGGGTGATGTGGGCAAATGCCGCGACGCGCGCCAATATCGGGACGCTCACCGGGCGGGGCATGCGTCTGCTCGGTCCCGACGACGGCAATCAGGCCTGCGGCGATACTGGCGCCGGTCGCATGGTCGAGCCCGATCGGATGGCTGAGGCCATCCTGGCCGGCATAGCAGGCGCCGGCCTGCTCGAGGGGGTCAGGATGCTGATTACCGCAGGCCCGACGCGCGAGCCCATCGATCCCGTTCGCTTCATCAGCAATCGCAGCTCCGGCAAGATGGGTTTCGCGCTCGCGGCGGCTGCCGTCGAGTCGGGGGCGAAAGTTCGGCTGGTCGCCGGCCCTGTCGGCCTGCCGACACCCGCAGCAGTCGAGCGCATCGATGTCGAGAGTGCCGAACAGATGCTCGACGCGGTCCACCGGCATATCGGCCAGACCGATATTTTCGTGGCCGCCGCGGCGGTCGCCGATTATCGACCGGCCAGCGCCGCCCGGGACAAGATCAAAAAGACTGCGCCGGAGATGGCGCTCAAGTTGACCCGTGCGCCGGACATTCTCACGCAAGTGGCCGCGCTCGCGAACGGCCCGTTCACGGTCGGCTTTGCCGCAGAGACACGCGACGTAGAGAAAAACGCGCGCGCCAAGCTGGAGCAAAAGCAACTCGACATGATCGCGGCCAACCGCGTCGGCGCCGGGAGCGGCTTCGATAGTGATCAGAACGCGCTGACCGTTTACTGGTCCGGGGGAGAGCAGGAGCTGCCGAAGACCGGCAAGCGGGAGCTGGCGAGAGCGCTCGTGCAGATCATCGCGCGCCGCTATGTGACTGCGCGCGAGACTGCCGGATCCCGATGAAGCCGATCCGGCTCCGGATCCTCGATGAGCGTCTCGGCCGGGAATTTCCGCTGCCCGATTACGCGACGGAAGGCTCGGCCGGAGTAGATCTGCGCGCCTGCCTGCACGAGTCTCTCGTGCTCGAGCCGGGCGACACCTCGCTGATTCCGAGCGGCATGGCCATCCACATCGAAGATCCGGGGCTCGCCGCGGTGGTGCTGCCGCGTTCGGGGCTGGGCCACCGGCATGGCATCGTGCTCGGCAATCTGCTGGGCCTCATCGACTCGGACTACCAAGGCGAGGTGCTGATCTCGGTCTGGAACCGGGGCCGGGAATCATTCGAGATCCGGCCGGGCGAACGCATTGCGCAAATGATCATCGTGCCGGTGGTGCAGGCGCAGTTCGAGGTCGTCGAGGCATTCGAAGTGAGCCGCCGCGGGGTTGGCGGCTTCGGCCACTCCGGCCGCACGTAGGGTGGGCTTCAGTCCGCCAGGCTGCTCCGCTAAACGGCGGGCATGCCGGGGGACGATGCAACGTGCCGGGCGTGCCGGCAGGTGCCCGGCGCCTTAATCGAGGCCCTTGAGCTCGCGGAAGCGCCCGATGTCGCTGGCGAACTTCTCGGTAAGCTTTGCACGCTCCGCCGTGCGCTGGCTCAACAGGGATTCGTAGCGCTTAACCGAATTGGTCACATCGACCATCTCCGCTTCGAGGTCGACCGGCAGCGGCGGCTTGTCCGGCGCCGAGCCCTGCGGATAATCGAATCTTCCGGCCTCCCCCTGCAGGCTTTCCTGCCGTGCATGCAGGTTGTCCAGATGCTGCCGGGTAAGCCGCGCCTGCGCATCGAGCAGCTCCAGGCGGCGGTCGCGGAGCATCTCGATCTCCGCCACCGACAGATACGTACTGAGCAGCACACGGTCACGATTGGCGTGCTGTTCGCGTTCGGCCCGGCGTTCCGCTTCCGTCTCGCGCTGCCGCGCTTCTGCGGCACGTTGCTCGGGCGTTCTCTCCGCCGGCAGCCGTTCCAGCGCGATGCCGCGCTTGCTGAGAATGTCGCGGTCACGGCGGGCTGCTTCGGGTGGGATGCGGTCGCCATAGTGCACGACGCCCCGTTCGTCTACCCAGCGGTAAACGTCGGCCCCGGCCGGCGCCGCGGCCAGCAGAAACAGGCAGGGCATGAGGACTCTGGAGATGTTCATCACAGCGCCGATATAGCACACCCCCCGATTCCGGCCGCGGTCCGGCATCACATTTCGTGCGCGACAGAGAACTAGCGCCCGATTCTAACCCAGGTCCCGGGTAACGCCGTAGCGCGCCCGATACTGCCGAACGGCGGCAAGTTGCTGCCGATACTGACCGGAGCCTTCGAGGAGCGAGACCAGGTCGTCGAGGCCCGCGATACTGATCACTTCGAGGCCAAGCTTCTCCCGCAGGTCCTGCACCGCCGAGCCCTTGCCCGCCCCGCGCTCCTGGCGGTCGAGCGAGATCGCAACGCCCGCCGCTTGCGCCCCCGCGGCCTCGATGAGGCGCACGGAGTCGCTTACGGCCGTGCCGGCGGTGATCACATCGTCGACGATGAGCACGCGACCGGCGAGCGGCGCGCCGATGATGTTGCCGCCCTCACCGTGGTCCTTTGCTTCCTTGCGGTTGAAGGCGAACCGGCAGTCGCGGGCATGGCCTGCGGCCAGCGCTGCGGCGGTAACCGATACGAGGGGGATGCCCTTGTAAGCCGGGCCGAACAGCATATCGAAGTCGATGCCGGACTCGACAATGGCGCGCGCATAAAATCCGCCGAGCCCGGCCAGCGCCGAGCCGGTATTGAAGAGTCCCGCATTGAAAAAGTAGGGGCTCACCCGGCCGGATTTGAGCTCGAAATCGCCGAAGCGCAGCACGCCGAGTTCGAGGGCGAGGTCGAGAAACTGTCGCTGATACATCTTCACGGGTCGTAACCTCCCGGTATCATACACATCCGATGCGCGTCATAAGCTTCAACGCCAACGGCATTCGCTCCGCGGCCCGCAAGGGTTTCTTCGACTGGCTGCCGCAGCAGCAAGCCGATGTCGTCTGCATCCAGGAAACCAAGGCGCAGATACAGCAGCTCGACAATCCGATTTTCCGCCCGGCCGGTTACCACTGTTATTACGTGGATGCCGTACGGCCAGGCTACAGCGGCGTCGCGTTGTACTCGCGACGCGAGCCGGACAAAATACTGCGCCACCTCGACTGGGAAGAGTTCGATCCCGAGGGGCGTTATCTGGAAGCCCGCTACGGCAAGCTCAGCATAATTTCACTTTACCTCCCGTCGGGCTCATCCGGCGAAATCCGGCAGCAGGCGAAATTCCGATATATGGCGCTGCTCATGCCCTACCTGCGCAGCCTGCGTCGCAAGCGGCGCGACTACATCATTTGCGGCGACTGGAATATCGCGCACCGGGAAATCGATCTGAAGAACTGGCGCTCGAACCAGAAGACCTCAGGCTTCCTGCCCGAAGAGCGCGCATGGATGGAAGAGCTGTTCGGGGCTGCAAGTTTCGTCGACGCATTTCGCGTCGTCAACGAACAACCCGATCAATATACGTTCTGGTCCAGCCGCGGCCGGGCGCGCGAGAAAAACGTCGGCTGGCGCATCGACTACCACGTCGTCACGCCGAAGCTGAAGGACCGGGTCCGCAACGCCTCGATCTACATCGCGGAGCGCTTCTCGGACCACGCGCCACTGACCATCGACTACGATCTGGATCTGTAATTCAATGGCCGGTTGAAACCGGCCCTACGATTGCCCCCAATCCTTCTGCGCCTCCGCGTAGGCGAGCATCTTCTTGACCCACGGCAGCAACACATAAGCCGGAAAAGCGAGCAGGAACGTCAACAAGAAGTAATCGCTGTAACCCATCGCCTCGGCGCCAAAACCGCCCGCCCAGCCGGCCACCGAACGGCTGAGGATGAATACCGCCGACAGGAGCGCGTATTCCGTCGCCGACCGCCGCTTGTCCACGATCGCCATCAGAAATGCGAGCAGCGCGGCGCCGCCCAGCCCCTGGGTGAACGATTCGAACGCGCTCGCGGAATACATGACAGTTTTCGCGTACTCATCCGGCGGCAGCGCCTGGAGACCTGTCGGCAGCACGTGCGCGACATATGCATATGCGAGGTTCGAAAGAGCCTGGAATAGCCCGAGTATCCACAGGCCGTTGAAGATACCAATGCGATCGGTGATCCACCCGCCGGTCAATCCTCCGGCGATGGACAGTGCAATACCGATATTCACGGACACGAGCCCGATCTGCTCCGGCGCGAAGCCGGCATCGACCCAGAAAGGCTTCACCATGAACCCCATGGAGGTGTCCGCGAGCTTGAAGGTCAGGATGAACAACAGCACCGGCCAGATATTCGGCCGCTGCAGCATATCGAGCAGAGCACCGAACATCGGGCCCCTGCGAGGGTCGATTTCGGTGTCACCGGCGCGGATGGCGAAGCGGCGAAGCAGTGTTTCAGCGGCGATCAGCGCGACTGCAATGCCGAGGGCGACCATCCAGAAACCTTCGACTGCGGCCGACCAGCGCGTTGTGCGATTCACGAGCCACAGCACGCCGAGCAGGAAAAGAACCACGGCGCTGAAGGCGAAGGGATTCGCGAACAGGCCGCGCAGCTCGTCACTGAGACTGACCTCCGATGGCTTGAGATAGTCTTTTTCGCGGGGCACCAGCAGGCACATGGCGCCCGCGGCGACCAGAAGAATCCCCGCCCCCAGGTAGATGCCCGGCCAGCCTATCCATGGATGCAGGATCAGCAGGCCGCCGGCCGCCAGCAGCCCGACCCGGTAGAAGCCGAAGCGCAGGCCGTTCGCCAGACCCATTTCGTCCTTGTTCAACAGCTCGATGGTATAGCCGTCGATGGCAATGTCGTTGGTGGCCGACAGCAGCGTAAAGCAACCGACCGCTATCCAGACCCAGGTGCCAAAGCCTGCCTGCCAGGCGAACACACCCATGACGATGGCCATCGCGGCATCCATGGCGAACATCCAGCGGCGGTAATTGCGGTAATGGCTGATGGCGGGCGCCCACAGGAATTTGAGCGTCCAGGCGAGGCCGAGCAGGCTCAGAAAGCCGATATCGACGAGGTCGACGCCCTGCGTGCGCAAGTGCACGGGCAGAATCTCGTAGAACACTCCGGCCGGAAAGCCTTGCGCAAAATACAGGATGCCCACCCAGAACATCTTCGAGCGCAGCAGTGGCTTATCGGTCATGCAAGTCCCGGGACGGAAAAAGCGATTGCACGGCTATGCCGACGCGATGTGAAAATGGGGACATTCCTGATTTCCTCGTTCACGACAGATATGTACTGCGTAGCCGCCGAGCAATGAAATCAGGAATGTCCCCATTTTCTCGGTTGTGCGGATTCGCAGGCGCGGGCAGCATGATCGCACAGGCAACCGGATCCCACCTCCTGTGACCGAAACGCTGCTTTGCCGCCTCGACGACATCCCGAACCCGGGATCGCGTCTATGTGATTTCGGCGAAGGGGGCTGGCCGGCGGAGGGCTTTGTCGTGCGGAAGGGAGAAGAGGTCTACGCCTACGTCAACGTCTGCCCGCACGCCGGGCATGCGCTCGACTGGCGGCCGGACGGCTTTCTGACCAGGGACCGCTCGATGATCATGTGCTCGGCGCACGGCGCGGTATTCGAAATAGAGACGGGCTTATGCGTGGCAGGGCCGTGCCCCGGCAAGTCGCTGCGCCGGGTTCCGGTGCGGGTGGCGGACGGGCGGGTGCTGGTTCGTCCGGCCGGTCAGACTCTGGATCAAGCCCGATCGAGATCGAGCTGATCGAGCGCGCTTTCCCAGTCGTTGTACGAGCCGTTGCCCGTCGCTTCCGCATAGAAATCATCGGCTTCGACGTCCACCGAGCCGGACCAGTCCTCGGGCGCCTCGGCGCTCTCGAGAAGGATATCCGGCCAGGACTCGAGCTCGATCTCCTCGACGGTGCCGTCGAAATGCTGGATGTCCACGGTTCCGTCTTCCTCGTCGACGGCGACGACCTCGAACAGATTGCCGCCTGGCCTCCGGTACCAGTCGCCGATCACTGGATATATGACCGCCATCTCAGCTTCCCACCTCCGTGACGTGCCTGCTATGCTTTGCGTTTTTTCGCGGCGATGATGCTCTCCATGCACATCGTCTCTCCGCCACCGACTCTACACCACTGTCCCTCCGGAATCATCACTGCACGGCGTCATGCTCGAACAGGTCATCAAATGGTTCGTCGTGATGTTCGTGGTGGTCGAGCCGATCTCGCTCGTGCCGATGTTCGGTGCCCTGACGCGTGGGGGCACGCACAGCTACCGCCGCAAGATGGCTTACAAGGCCACCGTGCTGTCGGCAATCATCTTCTTCGCTTTCGCCTTCGTCGGCGACTGGCTGCTGAAGGCACTGGCCATCAGCGTGGATGCATTCAAGATCGGCGGCGGCATCCTGCTCTTCCTGCTTTCCGTCGATATGGTTTTCGCCCGCCAGTCAGGGCTGCGTTCGACGACCGTGCGCGAGCAGGACGAGGCGCGCTACCGGGACGACATCTCGGTGTTTCCGCTCGCGTTTCCGCTGATTGCCGGGCCGGGGGCACTTGCGACCCTGCTTCTGCTCATGGGCGAGGTACAGGGCAGCCCATGGCTCTTCCTGGCGCTGCTGGGCGTGCTGTTGCTGGTGCTGCTGATCACGCTCATTCTGCTGCTGGCGGCGGGGCCCGTCATGAGTGTCCTCGGCGTAACCGGCGCGAACGTGATCAGCCGGCTGCTGGGCGTAGTGCTGGTCGCGCTGGCGGTTCAGTTCGTCGTCGATGGCATCCGCTGCAGTTTCTTCATGAACTGCCTCGCTTCAGCGACCGGGTAAACACCAGATCCCACACGCCGTGGCCCAGACGGCGGCCGCGGGCCTCGAACTTGGTGCCCGGCCGCCCGGCAGGGCCGCCGACCTCTTGAAAATCCGGGTTCGCGCTCAGCAGCTCGAGCATCTGTTCGGCGTAATCTCTCCAGTCCGTCGCCAGATGCAGGTTTCCACCGGCTGCGAGCTTGCGCGCCAGCAGATCGACGAACACCGGCTGAATGAGGCGGCGCTTGTGGTGACGCTTTTTCGGCCAGGGATCGGGGAAATAGATGTTGACGCCCGTCAGGGCTGAGTCCGGGATTCGTTGTTCCAGGACCTCGACGGCATCGGCGCAGACGATGCGCACGTTTTCAATGGCGTCTTTCTCCAGCGCGAGCAACAGATGGCCGACGCCGGGACGATGCACCTCGACACCGAGGTAGTCGCGTTCGGGGTGGAGGCGCGCAAGCTCGACCAGGCACTCGCCGTCGCCGAAGCCGATCTCCATGATCCGCGGCACATGGCGTCGGAACAAGGCGTCTAAATCGAGCGGTTCCATGCCGGGGTCGATGCCGAACTTCGGCCACAGGGTCTCGAGCGCCCTGCGCTGCGCCGGCGTCATGCGCCCTTCGCGCTGCACGTAACTGCGCACCTTGCGGTGGGGATTGCCTGGCAGGGCGGATTTCATTCCGCCGTCTCCCTTCAGAAGAACGTGCCCTCGAGCGGCGAGGAGGCCGACCCGTAGCGTTTGCGCGGGATGCGGCCGGCAATAAATGCCTCTCGTCCCGCCTCGACGGCCTTGCGCATGGCCGAGGCCATGAGCACCGGATCCTTCGCACCTGCGATCGCCGTGTTCATGAGCACGCCGTCGCAGCCGAGCTCCATCGCGATGGCGGCGTCCGAGGCCGTGCCCACGCCGGCATCGACCAGGATCGGCACCGATGCGTTTTCGATGATGGTCAGGATATTGAACGGGTTGCGGATTCCCAGCCCCGAGCCGATCGGGGCTGCGAGCGGCATGACCGCGACGCAGCCCATGTCCTCGAGGCGCTTCGCCACGATGGGATCGTCGTTCGTATAGACCATGACCTCGAAGCCATCTTTGACCAGGATTTCCGCCGCCGCGAGTGTCGCCGTGAGATCGGGGAACAGGGTTTTCTCGTCGCCGAGCACCTCGAGCTTGACGAGCTGTTGGCCGTCGAGCAGCTCGCGTGCGAGCCGGCAGGTACGGACAGCATCCTCCGCCGTGAAGCAGCCGGCCGTGTTCGGCAGAATCGTGAACTCATCCGGCGGCAGAAAATCGAGCAGGTTGGGCTCATCCTCATCCTGCCCGATATTGCTGCGCCGGATAGCCACGGTGACGATCTCGGCGCCGCTCGCCAGCGTCGCGCGGCGCGTCTCGTCTAGGTCCCTGTACTTGCCGGTGCCGGTCAGCAGGCGCGAGCGATAACTGCGACCTGCCAGCGTCCAGTTATCCGCAACGCGGTCTACCGCGGGGATAGCTCTTTCAGCACGAATGGCCATTTACACCTCGAGTGTTCAATCAGCCGCCGCCGACGGCACGCACTATTTCGACCCGGTCGCCTTCTCGCAGGCAGTGATCGGAAGACCCGCTGCGCGGCACGATCTCCCCGTTGACCTCCATCGCAACACGCTTGCCACGGAGCTCGAGCACGTCAATGAGATGGGCTGCCGTAGCGTCCGCAGGAAGCGCACAGGTCTCGCCGTTAACGATGATTTCCATAGTCGGGAGAGTCGAATGGGCCGCTATTTTACCTTATCGAGGCGCCCAGCCGGGCCTTCCCGAGCCGTAATACCCGCGCACATCGGACAGCCTCGCCATGCGGCGCAAGCGGGGCCCGTTTGCCACGCGCCGACTCGCCATCGCGGCTGCCTTTGGTCACTTTGACGGCAGCCGCGCCTGACGTAAACTCTGAACTGCCTCGCCCGGGATTCGCCGGCATCGAGCGGGTGTAGTTCAATGGCAGAACCTCAGCTTCCCAAGCTGATGGCGTGGGTTCGATTCCCATCACCCGCTCCATATCAGGTGTAACATCTGCGACCCGGCTTCCGTTCGGATTCGGGTCGAGAGCGCGCGGCATGAACAACGAACAACAATCGCGTCGGGCATTCCTCAAGGCTTCCGGCTCGCTCGTCGGCAGCTCCTGGCTTGCCTTTCATTCGCCGCTGATCCTCGCGGTATCACAGGAGGCGGTGAAGGCACGCGATAGCGGTGCCGCCTTTGAAACGCTGACCGCGGCGCAAGCCGCAGAGCTGGACGCGATCTCGGCGCAGATCATCCCGACCGACGATACACCCGGCGCGCGCGAGGCGGGCGTCATCTACTTCATCGACGGGGCGCTCGGATCGTTTGGCGGCGGCATGAAGGAAGCCGTGATCGCCGGGCTCGACGATCTGCACAGGCGCGTGCAGTCGCAGCGCGGTGAGGCTGCGCTTTTCTCCGGGTTGACCGCTCCGCAGCAGATCGAAATGCTTCGGACCGTCGAGGACACGCCGTTCTTCGCCCTCCTCCGGTACCTGACGGTGGCCGGCATGTTCTCGCTGCCGTCTTACGGCGGCAATCGCGACAAGATCGGCTGGCAGCTCGTCGGCTTCGACAACCGTCACCATTGGCAGCCGCCGTTCGGCTGGTACGACGCGCAGCTCACGAAAGGCGACGGGAATGCTTGAGCCGCGCTTCGCCACCGGCGATCCGGCCGATTTCGTCATTATCGGCTCGGGCGCCGCCGGCGGCGTGCTTGCCAAAGAGTTAGCGACCGGCGGATTCGACGTCGTCGTGCTCGAGCAGGGGCCTTATCTCCGCGCCGGCGATTTCAGGCACGACGAGCTGGCCTACATCTTCAATCAGGAGCTGACGGGCGGCTGGGAGGGAAAATCGCCGCAGACTTTCCGCAAGACCGGGAAGGACAAAGCGGCGCTCAAGGATCTGCCGCCTCCGGCGATCTACGCGCGCCTCGTCGGCGGCAGCAGCGTGCACTTCACCGGCAACTACTGGCGCTTCCATGACGTGGACTTCAAGGAGCGGAGCCTGTTGGGACCAATCGCGGGTACGGGCTTTGCCGACTGGCCGATCGACTACGCCGAGCTCGAGCCGTATTACACGAAAGTCGACTGGGAGGTGGGCGTCTCCGGCGCTGCCGGGCCGTTCGATCCTCGCAGGTCACGGCCATATCCATTGCCTCCCCTGCCGGTGAAGTCGTCCGGCGTCCTGCTCGAACGGGGCGCAAAGAAGCTCGGCCTGCATGCTTTCCCGGCGCCGATGGCCGTCCTGTCCGAGCCGTTCAACGGGCGCGCGCCGTGCGCGCATTGCGGCTACTGCATGGGCTTCGGTTGCGAAATGGGCGCCAAGTCGTCGTCGCTCGCCGCCATGATTCCGCTGGCCGAGGCGAGTGGACGATGCGAGATTCGACCGGAATGCACCGCCTTTCGACTGGACACCGACGCGAAAGGCCGTGTCAGCCGGGTCGTGTACTGGGACGAAAAAGGCAGGGAACAGGCACAGCAAGCCCGCGCGGTCGTGCTGAGCGCGAACGGCGCCGAGACCCCGCGCCTGATGCTCGCCTCCACGTCGAGCCGTCATCCAGACGGCCTTGCCAACTCGAGCGGCAAGGTCGGCAAGTACCTGATGTACAACGGCTGGACGGCCGCTTACGGGCTGTTCGAGCATCCCCTGAACGACTACAAGAGCGTTCAGGTCACACGCATCATCCACGATTTCTACGATTCCGATCCGAAGCGAGGTTTCTATGGCGGCGGCGGCATCGACGCGCGGCCCGGGCTGCAGGCCACGCCGATGTTCTTCGCGCTCGCCGGGTTGCCGCGCGACGCGCCCCGGTGGGGCAGCGAGTACAAGCGCATGCTCAGCGAGTATTTCACGCGCTCAATGGAAGTGAATGGGCATACGACGTCATTGCCGCTCGAGTCGAACAGCGTCTCGCTGGACCCCGACGTGAAGGACTTGCGGGGACGCCCTGCGCTGCGCTTCACTTACAAGGATCATCCGGACGACATGGCCGCCATGCACTTCATGCAGGAGCGCTCGAAAGACATTCTGGAGGCCGCCGGCGCGCAGCGCATCTGGGATCTGCCGGTGGAGGAAAGCACGATCACGGCCCACCTGCTCGGCACCTGCCGCATGGGCGACGATCCCGCCGAGTCAGTCGTCGACCGCTACCATCGAAGCCACGACGTACCCAACCTGTTTATCTGTGACGGAAGCAGCCTGGTCACATCGGGACGCGGGCAGCCCACCATGACCATACAGGCGCTGGCCTTTCGCGCCGCAGATCACATCAAGGCGTTCGCGAAGCGCGGCGAAATTTAAGGGGTAACCGATCCATGTCCCGATGTTGCGTAGCGCTGATCCTGTTGATGCTCATCGCAGGCTGTCAGCCGGCCGAGACAATATCCGGCGCCAGCAACGCACCGGACGTGGCGTTTCTCAACTCTGCGAACAATGAGCGCATCTCCCTGCCGTTCTCCGAGGCCGTGCGCGTCGGCCATCTGTTGTTTCTCTCCGGCATGATCGGCAACGAGCCGGGCACGCCGGAGCTTGCGCCCGGAGGCATACAGGCCGAGACCCGCCAGGCTTTGCAGAATATCGAGGCCACGCTGGAGCGTTACGGCTCCTCCATGGGCCGCGTCGTGAAGTGCACCGTGTTCCTGGCCGACATGGCGGAATGGTCGAGCATGAATGAGGTCTATGTTCGCTTCTTTCCCGGACCCAAGCCTGCCCGCAGTGCGCTCGGAACAAGCGGCCTCGCGCTCGATGCGCGCGTCGAGATCGAGTGCATAGCGACCGTGCGGAGCTCCGGCTGAGCCAGACGCCAGGGTGCGAATCGAAGCCCGAAAACGCATCGGCGCGCATCGATCGCCGCATGGAGCGCTGGACTCCCTTACGTCGCGCGTAACTGGAGACAGGCAAGAACAGACTGCACATAACGGACGCCCCCCGCTGCTCATAAGGAGAATTTCATGCCTGACGTCAAACCGATCCCTGAAGGAATGCACACGGTCACGCCGCATCTCGTCTGCAAGGGCGCGACCAAAGCCATCGAGTTCTACAGGGAAGCGTTCGGCGCAATCGAAATCGCCCGACATACGACGCCCGACGGGAAAATCCTGCACGCCGCGATCCAGATCGGCGATTCGCCGGTCATGATCGTCGACGAGTTTCCGGACTGGAAGTGCCTCGGCCCTGAAACACTGAACGGCTCGCCGGTTACCTTGCATCTGTACGTCGAAGATGCCGATGCGGTCACGCAGCGGGCGATCAAAGCCGGGGCTAAGGAAGTCATGCCGCTCCAGGATATGTTCTGGGGCGACCGGTATGGCAAGCTGGAGGATCCATTCGGCCACTGCTGGTCGGTCGCCACGCACAAGCGCGATGTGAGCCCGGATGAGATG
>JACDCP010000185.1 GCA_013817465.1 Gammaproteobacteria bacterium
ACGACGGCCGCGCCCGCGACGGCGGCCTCGATCGCGGCAACCTCTATGCCGTCACGCGCGCAGGCGTCCCGGGAGAGGGATCCGGACCGCAGGCCGACCACGACGTCGACGCCGGAATCGCGTAGATTCAGCGCATGCGCCCTGCCCTGTGCGCCGTAACCCAGGACCGCCACGCGGCGGTCCCGCAGCAGCACGGGATCGGCATCTTTGTCGAAATAAACGTTGAGTGACATCGGGCCGGAAACGAAGCGGCCCGGAACATCAGAGCCGGGCCACGGGGTTGCGCAAGCTACTCGCCCGAGCGGTGAAAATCAACTCGGGTTTCATTGTTCCGGCACCGTCGCCCCGGCAAAAGCCTGTGCGGAAACCAGTCTTTTTAAAGGATCTGGACACCGGCTTTCGCCGGTGCGACGAACTTGCAAAGTTTTCGCTGGCAATCCGTCATGGACCGTACATCGACCCTCTAGAATAGTGACAGTTGAGTAGTAATTTGTAAAACTACACGTATACGTCTTTAAAACAAATACTTACTGCATCTATTTAGAAATTATATCAAGGCTATTCCGAATGCGTCTTTCCTCGCTTCCGCTCGCGACACTCAAGGAGGTGCCGGCCGGCGCCGAAGTCATCAGTCACCAGCTCATGCTGCGCGCCGGCCTCATCCGGCCGCTCGCCTCGGGCCTCTACACCTGGATGCCGCTCGGCCTGCGCGTGCTGCGCAAGGTCGAGCGCATAGTACGCGAGGAAATGGACCGCACCGGCGCGCTGGAGGTTCTGATGCCGGCCGTGCAGCCGGCCGAGCTGTGGCGTGAATCCGGACGATGGCAGCAATACGGACCGGAGCTGTTGCGGCTCGAGGATCGCCACAACCGCGAGTTCTGCTTCGGCCCGACGCACGAAGAGGTCATCACTGACATTGTGCGCCGCGAGCTGCACAGCTACCGCCAGCTCCCGGTGAATTACTACCAGATCCAGACCAAGTTCCGCGATGAGATCCGGCCTCGCTTCGGCGTCATGCGTGCGCGCGAATTCATCATGAAGGACGCCTACTCCTTCCACGAGGACGAGGAGTCGCTGAGCCGGACCTACGCGCGCATGCACCAGGCCTACTCGACGATATTCACGCGACTCGGCCTGCGCTTTCGTGCCGTGAGCGCGGATCCGGGCAGCATCGGCGGCGACGCGTCGCAGGAGTTTCACGTGCTGGCGGACTCGGGCGAAGACACGATCGTGTTCTCCGACGCCGATGATTATGCGGCCAACATCGAGCTCGCCGAAGGCCCGGTCGCAGCGGGCGATCCAAGCCCGACCGGCCGCGGCCGGGTGAAGATCGCCAAGGGCATAGAAGTCGGCCATATCTTCCGGCTCGGCCGCAAGTACAGCTCGGCGATGAACGCGACGGTGCTCGACGAAAACGGTCGAAGCATTACGCTGCTCATGGGCTGCTACGGCATCGGCATAACGCGTACCGTCGCCGCGGCAATCGAGCAAAACCATGACGAGCGCGGCATCATCTGGCCAGCGCCGATCGCCCCGTTCCAGGTGGTTATCGTGCCGATCAATGCGGTCAAGTCCGTACGCGTGCGGGAGGCCTCCGAAAGCCTGTATGCCGAGCTCACCGGCGCGGGCATTGAAACGTTGCTCGACGATCGCGATGCGCGGCCCGGCGTCAAGTTTGCCGACGCCGAGCTGCTCGGGTTGCCCCACCGCCTGGTCGTAGCCGAGCGTGGCATCGATGCAGGCGCCGTCGAATATCAGCACCGGCGCGTCACAGAGCCCGAGCAGATCCCGCGCGATTCGATATCCAGCTATCTCGAAGCACGCATCGGCGGGTCGCTCGCTTGAGACCGCGCAAGCTCGGTGCAGGTCTCACTTTGGTCGCCCTTGCCGCGACGGCGGCTGGCCAGCAGGCGCCAGACCCGGAGCTGCGCCGCCTGCTCAAGCAGGCGATCGCCGAGACGGACAGCTTTCAGGATCGCTTCGATGCGGAAGTCTGGCTGCTGGACATGTCGCGCCGGCTCGAGCGCCAGGTTCGCGACCCTGCCGAGCGGCTCGGCATCCTGCGCCAGGTGCATCGCGAGGCCGGGCGCGTCGAGCTCCCGCCGGAGCTCGTGCTCGCCGTCATCGACGTGGAAAGCAACTTCGACCGCTTCGCGATCTCCTGGGTCGGCGCACAGGGCCTCATGCAGGTCATGCCGTTCTGGCTGGAGGAGATCGGCACGCCGGAAGACAATCTGTTCCATGTCAACACGAACCTGCGCATGGGCTGCACGATCCTGCGCTATTACTTCGACATGGAGAACGGCGATCTAGTCGATGCACTCGCGCGTTACAACGGCAGCCACGGCCGGCGGGTCTACGCGGACAAGGTTCTTGACCGGCTTCGGTTGAAGTGGTTTCGGCAATGACGACCTGCCGGCGTAGCCTGATATGCGGACGCGTCCAGGGCGTCTTCTTTCGCGCTTCGACTGCCGCGCGGGCGCGTGCGCTCGGCATCACGGGCTGGGCAAAAAACCTTCCCGACGGACGGGTGGAAGTACTTGCCTGCGGCCCGCACGAATCGGTTGCAGCCTTGGTCGATTGGCTCCGGCAGGGGCCGGCAGGGGCGCGCGTGGAAAGCGTTCAAACGGATGCGGCTGAAGACGTGGAGATTCCGGCCGGCTTCAAAACCGGCTAGCAGCGACCGGGACTGGCAGGCTGTTGAAAAACGCTGTTTTTCGCCAGCCTGTTAGCCGATGCGGGGATGCATCGTCATTTCCCGGAACTGCAAGTTCTTGAAAATGCTGGCGATCCGAAAATCACACTTTTCGGATCGCAGAGTTGAAAAAGCCATGGATGGCTTTTTCAACATCCTGTCAGGGTCAGTGGCGATCTGCGTTCTCTGCTTCTTTCTTTTTCTTGTCGCCATCGGTCGCCTCCAGCGCCTCCAGCGCTTTCGTCTTGGCTTGCACCGCATTGCGCCGCGCCGCGAAGTAGCGGCCGCCCTGAAGCTGGGATTCGGCATCCGTGAGCAACTTTCGCGCAACTTCGAGCGCCTGGGGAGCGGACTCTTCGGCGCCGGCCTGCTCGGCGGCATTGATAGCCTGACGGGCATCGCTCATTTCCTGCACCGGTGCACTTGCGCAGGCGGTCAGCAGGCCGAGCAGGAACAGTCCGAAGCAAGTGGAAACCCGGCACGGCACAAGGTACGAATGGCGCATCGAGGCAACCTAGCAAGGGCACTGGATTGCGTCAAGCATGTCCCGAATCGGCGAAAGCCACCCCTGTACAATGCCCGCTCCCGCTTTGGAGACGCTTGTCGTGGATATCCTCGTCCTCTACTACTCGCGCGATGGCGCGACCGCCGCGATGGCTCAGCAGGTCTGCCGCGGTATCGAGACGATCGCCGGAGCACAGGCACGCCTGCGCACAGTGCCGCCCGTGTCGACTGTGTGCGAGGCCACGGACGACGCCATCCCGGCATCGGGACCACCTTACGCGGCGCTCGCGGATCTGCGCGAATGCGCCGCGCTCGTCATGGGCAGCCCGACGCGCTTCGGCAACATGGCGGCGCCGCTCAAGTATTTTCTCGACGCCACGAGCGCGCTCTGGCTGCCTGGCGACCTGGCCGGGAAACCGGCCGGCGTCTTCACGTCCACAGCGACAATGCACGGCGGCCAGGAAACGACGCTTTTGTCGATGATGCTGCCGTTGTTCCATCACGGCATGCTGCTCGTCGGCCTGCCGTACACGGAGGCCGCCCTGACACGCACGCGCACGGGCGGCACACCGTACGGCGCGAGCCACGTTGGCTTCAATGAGCGCAGCCCGCGCCTCAGCGACGAGGAGGCCGAGCTCTGCCGCGCGCTCGGCCGGCGCGTAGCCGATCTGGCGGCAAGTCTGGTGAGACACTGAGCACGCGCCCGACCGCGCGCACGCTCGCGCGGGTGCTTTGCGCGAATATGGTTGCCTTGATTGCAACCGTCGCGGCATGGGGCATCCTGGCACAGCAGCGCCTCGTTGTCATGCTGGTCGCCGTCGCGCCTTTGCTGCTGCCGTTGCCCGGTCTGTGGCGCGGATCGCGCTATAGCGCAGCCTGGTCCAGCCTGCTCGTCATTCCGTACATGCTGTTTGGCCTGGTTGAAGTCATCGCCAATCCGGCGGTGCGGCTGATCGCAGCGCTCGAGCTCACGTTGAGCTTCGTCCTTTTTGCAGGATTGCTCCTGTTGGCCAGAGGGCGGAGCGCATCAGCGTCCTGCCCCCCCTCCTAGCTCCCTCACCGATGACGGGGAAATACCTTCTGCAAGAACGCGCTTCACGAACGGCACCGTCAGGGCGCGCTTCGCCGCGAGGGCTTCGCGATCCAGCGAATCGAGCAGCGCGTACAACGAGCTCATATCGCGCGGCACGCGCCTGAGCAGATACGCACCGACTTCGTCGGGAAGATCGAGACCGCGATGCGCGGCACGCAGCTTGAGCGCGGCGAGGCGATCTTCATCGGGCAAGGGCTCGAGGCCGAACACTCCGCCCCACACGAGCCGCGACCCAAGGTCCGCGAGCGCCAGCGGGAGCGCGTTCGGCGGGCGGTCCGCCGTGACGACGAGCGCGCCACCGGCATCGTGCAAGCGGTTGAACAACCCGAACAGACTTTCCTCCCAGTCAGGCTTGCCAGCCACCGCCTGCAGGTCGTCCAGGCAGACGACGTCGCATGCCTCCCAGCCGGCCAGCAGCGCCGCGCGAGCTGAATGCACGGCGCGCTCCAGCGGCAAATAGGCGGCGCGCTTTCCGTTCGCATCGGCCAAAGCGCAAAGCGCATACAGAAGGTGTGTCTTGCCCGAAGCCGTCGGACCCCACACGAACGCTGCCGGCGCGGCAGTGCGCCCGGCCAAACCGCGCAGGTGTTCGACGCAAGCGGCATTCGGCCCGGCAAAGAAGCTCGCGAATACTGCGTGATCCGGCAAGCGCAAACCCAGCGGGATTTGCCGCATGGTCATGCCGTGCGTCCGCGTGACGCGCGCATCGCGCGACGGCTCCACGTCCAGACATAATCAATGCCGCTGACGACGGTGGTGACGAAAATGCCCGCGCCGAGCACGATGACGAGGCTCTCCGCAGGCCATCCGTACGCTGCTCTGGAGACGACGGCGAGAATGAACAGGAGTTGCAGGACGGTGTTGAGCTTGCTCACGGGAGTGGGCTCACCCCGCACCGGACCGACGAAATACTGATAGGCGAGCGCGCCGGAAACGATGATCAGGTCACGGCCGATCACGCAGCTCGTGAGCCAGGCCGGCACGAGACCGAGCAGCGTCACCGCCAGAAACACACAGACCAGCAGCAGCTTGTCGGCAAGCGGATCGAGCAGCCCGCCGAGCTCGGAGTGCCAGCCGAATCGCTTGGCGAGAAATCCGTCGAGGCCGTCGGAGAACCCGGCGCACAGGAAGAGCAGCAGGGTCAGCTCATACGCGCCTGCCGCCAGCGCCCAGAGGATCGGAACGACGAGCAGCATGCGCAGCACGCAGATGGCGTTCGGCAGGGTCGAGAGCTTCACGGCCGGAAACGGTAGCTCAGATCGGCGCCTGATCCTCTGTTGCCATCCGAATCGGTGGTGTTGACGGGCTCGAGGATATGCCCGAGGCTGATGGCGCGGTCGAGCGTGGCCTGCTCGCCGCGCAGGGCGACGCGAAAGACAATCCTGTCGTCGGCGACTTCCTCGACCCCAACCGACTGGACCAGCGTCAGGCTTTCGAGGAACTGCGAGACGGTCCCGTAGGCGCGCAAACCATCGATGCCGGATACATCGACGCGCAACGCACGGAGCGTGCGATCTCCGGCCGGCGCGAAAATTTCCGCGAACCGGTCGGCCGTGTGCTGGATGCCGTCCTCGAGGGTGCTGCGCCATTCCTCCCGCTGATCACGGAAGTGTAGAATCCAGCGCACC
This sequence comes from Gammaproteobacteria bacterium, assembly GCA_013817465.1. Classification (GTDB taxonomy): domain Bacteria; phylum Pseudomonadota; class Gammaproteobacteria; order Steroidobacterales; family JACDCP01; genus JACDCP01. The sequence goes on from JACDCP010000185.1 coordinate 5,921, forward strand.
AGCAGGCGGCCGTCGACGCTGCGTCCCGCGCGGCCGACGAGCACGGCGTCCGCGCCATAACGCTCCGACGCAGCGAGGATCGCCTCGTCGAATCCGCCCCAGACATCGGAGAATGAAACACGCGCAAGATCCTCGCTGTCGAGCAGTGGCAGGACGAGCTGCACCGGCGCTTCCATCTGCCGTTCGAGATACTCACCAACGACAAGCTCGAAGCGGCGCGCACTGGCAACTGGTTCATTGAGAATGATCTCGCCATCGCGCGTCTCGACAAGCTGTCGCGCAACGAGGACGTGCAGCAGAAGCTAAGCGCCCCAGACTGCCGCTATGACCTCATCGTCTGCGACGAAGCTCACAAGCTCTCCGCCACATTCTTCGGTGGCGAGGTGAAATACACAAAGCGCTACCGGCTCGGTCAGCTTCTCTCAGGCATAACGCGCCACTTCCTGCTGATGACCGCGACGCCGCATAACGGCAAAGAGGAAGACTTTCAGCTTTTCCTAGCGCTGCTCGACGGTGACCGTTTCGAAGGCAAGTTCCGTGATGGAGTGCATCAAGTCGAGGTTTCCGATCTGATGCGTCGTATGGTGAAGGAGAACCTGCTCAAGTTCGACGGTCGGCCGCTGTTCCCCGAGCGCATCGCCTACACAG
>JACDCP010000186.1 GCA_013817465.1 Gammaproteobacteria bacterium
GTCGTAGGCCCTTGCCCTTAGACCGGTGGCTTTGCGTCCCCACCTTTCGGTGGGTTTGCCGTTTGCAGTGGAATCGATGATGCCGCAAGGCAGCGGCTGAAACTGTGACGCCGCTCTCATTTTTTTACCGACGCCTCGCGGCGGCAGTCGCATGCGGTCAGCCGGCCCGATGTGTCCAATGACTCAGGTCACGGTCGAATCTCGCTTCGAGATATTGAATCTGTTCTTTGTAATGCTGTGACAGCCTGGAACGCACCTCGTCGGGCATGCGCAGCGCCGGTGCTGCATTGACGGGTTTGTCCTCTGTCGAAGCCGGCGGGCCGGATGGCCGGTTTGCGCCCAGAAAAGCGCAAACTCTGGCCAGCTCCGATTGCGGGTCTTCGACAATGTCATCGTAAAACAGATACAGCATGTTGCCGTCGGGAATGACTTCGCCCCATGTCTCGATCGCTCTGCGGTAATTACCGCGTTCGAGCACCGCGGGATGCATGATCGCAGCAAGCAGCCAGGCACGGTCTTTCACCTTGTGATTCGCGCCTTTCTGATACCAGATCGTTTTGCGCAGCCCCGACCATGCACGCTCGATGGGGTTTCTGATGATGTATATGATCTTTACATCGGGAGCCTTTTCGGCGATCAATCGCACCCGCTGTGAAGACAGCATCGAGTAAACCGGTGTGATGTCGCCTTTCGTTCTATTTCTGGCTTTCCGAAACTGCATTGCGTACCAGCGAAAATGCGCCGGGTTCGACATGTCAAAATAAAATGCTCGATGCCACCGCAAGCCGCTCCGATCATTCTGGTCGGTATCCGGTTCCTCGTCGAAAAAATGCAACTCCTTGGCTTTTGGCAGGAAGATCTGCGGATGGTCCCGTAGCTTCTGGTACAGCCACGTCGTGGCGGCCCTTGGCGCACCGATGCACATGAAATCGGGATAGATCTCCGGGATCCATGTCGCGAAAGCCGCGTAATACAATTGTATGGCCCGAAGGAAATCCCTTCGCCGAGACTTCAGATTCTGCATCAGGTTCATGCGGGCGGTGTGCGGGGTTGCCTGAGAATAACCCCGGCCATTCTAACTGAGGCGAGAGCGCATCCCGTATGGCGGCGGAGGAGGCCTCCGAGACGTCCGCGTGGCATGGCCGTCGCCGCTGCGGTCTCGGGTATGATGTCGGCTGCCACGGCCCCGGAGGCTGCCTGATGCCTTTGCGATCGCCCGATCGGTCCGCCGCAAATAGGTTTTCGCGCCGACTGGACCGCGGGAACGGATGGCCTGACCGTGCAGGGCGATGCCTATCGAGCTTACAGCGAAGAGCGCCGGGGGGGCGGCGGACTGGATGACCTGTCGGGCGCCAATCTGCTGGCTCGCTGGACGCGCGAGGACGAGCGTGGGGCCGGGCCTCGAATTGCAGGCATATTACGAGCACACCGACCGCGCCGAAATCCTCGCGCTGCAGGAAGACCTCTTCGATGTGGCATTCAAGCAGGCCCTGCCCGCCGGCGCGAACAAGATCACGTGGGGCGCCGGCTATCGGTACGCGCGGGATGGATCGGACAGCGTGCCCGAGATTGCCTTCATCCCGGCGCAACGCAGGTTGCGCTGGTACCACCTGTTCGGCCAGGATCAGCTTGCGCTTCGCGAGAATCTGGAGCTCACCCTCGGTGTGCGGCTCGAAAACAACGTGTACACGGACTGGGAGGTGCTGCCAGCGTGCGCCTCGCCTGGACGCCGAGGGAAAATCAGCTTGTCTGGAGCGCGCTCGCGCGCGGGGTGCGTGCGCCGGCACGTCTGGACCGCGATGTTTTTATCCCGGGCACGGCGCCATTCGCCGTGGGCGGCGGCCCCGACTTCCCGTCCGAGATCGCGGAGGTCGTCGAGCTCGGCTACCGGGTGCAACCGACCAGCGCGCTGTCGTACTCGATCACGGCCTTCCACCACCGGTACGACCGGCTGCGCAGCCTCGAGCTCGCACCTCCCGATGGCGAAGCGGTCACTATCGTCGGTAACGGGATCGAGGGGGACGTCGCCGGCATCGAGGCCTGGGGGGCATGGCAGGCCACGAATGGCTGGCAGCTCAGGCTGGGCGGGTTCCTCATGGATCAGGACCTGGATCCGGGACCCGGCAGCGCCGCCGGGCGTGTACGCCATGCCGGGCCGGCGGCCGGTGCGGGGGGATGTCGTGGTTTTTGTCTCTTATGTGGCTAGGACAGGCGCGCAGGATCGGTCAGCGGCTCGGCCAGCTCCCTCGGTGCCGGCCCGGCCGGCAGAGTTGCTGTCTGCCGCTCGATCAGGCGACGAACGCGGGGTTTTTCCGGGCCGAGATGCAGGGCATGTATGCGCTCCCATACAGCCGCGTCGTCCTGCGTGACCCGCTGATTCTGCCGCACGTAGTCGAGCCACGTCGGGCTGTGATAGCGCTCGATCCAGAGATCGGGCTCCGACAGATCACGCAGCAACGACCAGCGCCGCGCTCCGTCACGACGTCTGATGCGCTTGCGATCAGCCATTGCAGAAAGGAATTCGAGCACGTCTTCCTCGCGAATCCGGTATTCGATCGTGACGACCACAGGTCCACTGCGCGGCTCGATGCTCAGCGCAATCTCGGGTTCCTGCCAGCGCCGCAGAAGATCCAGATTGAGCTCTTCGGTCTGAGGTAACGCGAAACGCCGGCCCAGGGCGACGCCGCCGAGCAAAACCCCTGCCGAGAGCAGAAGCGCAGGCGCCATGCCCGATTGCCCGGTGACCAGGCCCCAAAGCCAGCTCCCTCCCGCCATGCCGCCGAAGATCACCATTTGATACAGCGACAGCGCACGTCCCACGACCCAACGCGGCGCCGATGTCTGCACAGTGACGTTGAATGTCGACAACACCAATACCCATCCGGCGCCGCTCAGCAGCAGCGCAGCCATCGTAAGCAGCAGCAAGGAGCTGAAAGCAGTGACCGTGGTGGCGACCGCAAAAGCGACGATTGCGCAACGCGCGATCATTTCATTGGAAAGCGATTGGCGCAGCCGGTGCGCCGAGAATGCCCCGCTTACAGCTCCGGCCCCGAATGCGCCCAGCAGCAGACCATACGTGACGGAATCGCCGCCGATGAGGTCCCTGGCAATGAGAGGCATGAGGGCAATGAGTGCGCTGGCCCCGGTGCCGAACACGAGACCGCGCAGCAGCGTGGACTTGATGTTCGGCGACATCGCGACGTAGCGAATGCCGGCCAGCATGGCCATGCCGAGCCGCTCGCGGGGCAGCACCCGATGTTCGGCCGAATAGCGCCAGCGCCCGAGCACAAAAATGATACCGATGTAGGTGATGGCGTTCACCGCAAAGGCTGCCGCGGCGCCCGCCGCTGCAACGATGAGACCGCCGATGGCCGGGCCGACGCTGCGGGCGACGTTGAACCCCATGCTGTTCAGCGCAACGGCCGAGGGCAGGTCCTCGCGTGGCACCATCTCGGCGACCGAGGCCTGCCATGCCGGGCCATTGAAAGCGGCTCCGCAGCCGATGAAGAAGGTCAACAGCAACAACAGCCAGGGCGTGATCAGTCCGAGATAAGCGCATGCTGCGAGCGCTGCAGAGACAACGAGCATGAAGACCTGCGCGGCAATCATCACCTTGCGCCGATCGAAACTGTCCGCGAGCGCTCCTGCCACGAGCGCGAACATAACGATCGGCAAGGTCGTAGCGGCTTGCACCAGCGTCACCATGTCGGGGGATGCAGCGATCGAAAGCATCATCCACGACGCGCCGACCGCCTGTATCATTCCCCCGAACTGGGAGCCGAGGTTGGCGATCCATACAGCGCGAAAGATCGGATGGCCAAACGGCGACAGCGCGGAATGATGACGTGAATTCATTGAAAACACAGGATCATTCATTATGCGTCGCGCCGATGATGGACCGCACCGACCGGCACTGCCGCTATTTCATGCGGCTGCTGGCGCCGGATATTCGTCTCTACACGGAAATGCTTCCCGCTGCGGCGCTCATTCATGGCAATGCAGCTCGCCTGCTTGCATTCGATCCGGCGGAGCATCCCGTTGCTCTGCAGCTCGGCGGTGCGGACGCGGACGAGCTGGCGGTCGCGGCGCGGCTCGGCGAGACGGCCGGCTACGACGAGATCAATCTGAATATTGGCTGTCCGAGCGATCGCGTGCAGTCGGGGCGGTTCGGCGCGTGCCTCATGGCGGAGCCGGACCGGGTGGCGGATTGTGTCGCGGCCATGCGCGATGCGGTTGCGCTGCCTGTCACCGTCAAGTGCCGCATCGGCATCGATGCCGAGGATTCGTTCGGATTCCTCAGTGCGTTCGTCGAGACGGTGGCGCGCGCGGGGTGCACAGTCTTCATCGTGCATGCGCGCAAGGCGATCCTGAGCGGATTGAGTCCGAAGCAGAATCGCGAGGTGCCGCCGCTCCGATACGATCGCGTCTACCGGCTCAAGGCGGCGTTTCCCGAGCTGACGATCGTCATCAACGGCGGTATTGACGGCGCGCGACAGGTCGCCGGTCATCTGGAGCATGTCGACGGCGTCATGCTGGGTCGCGAGGCCTACAACAATCCCGGGCTGCTCGGCACGCTGCAGGAGACGTTTCTGGCGGACGGCGATTGGGTTGCGCCGTCACGCGAGGCGGTTCTGCGGGAGTTTCTGCCGTACGTGCGGGCGCGACTGGCGGAAGGGTGTCGCCTGCACCACATGACGCGGCACATCCTCGGCCTGTACTCGGGTCAGCCCGGCGCGCGCCGCTGGCGGCGTTTCATCGCCGAACGTTCGCACGAGCCCGGCGTGGGCTGCGACGTGCTGACGGACTCGCTCGATTTGATGGATCACACATCGTCTTCCGTATCCGGCACGTCGGGCGCGACTTCCGCCGGCGGCTCTTCGGGCTCCGGCTCGATACGGCCGAAGTCGCGGGGTGCGACCGCCGCCAGATAGGCGGTAACGGCATAAGCCGCGACGCACTGGTCGAGGTGCCGGCGGTTGATCTTGTCGAGCGTGTCGCTCGCCGAGTGGTGATAATCAAAGTAGCGCGTGCCGTCATGAGTCAGGCCGAGCACGGGCATGCCGAGCTCGAGCATGGGCGACAGGTCCGCGCCGCCGTCCGCCTCGTTGCCGCCGAGCTCGATGTCCAGAGGCGCGAGCACGGTATGAATGGCCTCGACGAGCGGGCGCGCTTCCCCGGCGACGCGTGACTCGAAACGCCAGATCCGTCCGCCGCCGAAGTCCGACTCCATGCCGACCATGTGCCGCCCGACCCGATCGGCACGCGCCGCGGCATAAGCTTTGGCGCCCGACAGGCCGAATTCCTCGTTCGCGGCCAGCAGGACGCGCACGGTCCTCCGCAAAGGTGCGCCGGCTTCCGCAATGCGACGCGCCGCCTCGACGACGATAGCGACTCCCGCACCGTCGTCGACGGCGCCGGTGCCGAGATCCCAGGAGTCCAGATGCGCTGCCAGCAGCACGATATCCGCATCGCTGTCTGTGCCCGGCACTTCGGCGATAACGTTCGCGGAGCGCGCGGGCGGAAGATGCCGCGAGGTCAATTCGAGATGCATGGCGACGCGCTGGCCCGTGTCGAGCTGCGCTTCGAGCATGTCGGCGTCGGCGTTCGAAAGTGCGACGGCGGGAATCTCGCGCACGTCCCGTACATACTGCGTCGTGCCGGTGTGCGCGATACGCGCGATCGAAGTGCCTACCGAACGGATAACGACTGCCACGGCGCCCAGCCTCGCCGCGGCCACCGGCCCGTCGGTGCGAGCCTCGACGATTTCGCCGTAGGCGGCGCCGTCGCGCGTGCGCCGCATGCGCTTGTTGAAGAACACGATCTTGCCGGCGATCTGCGAACGCGGCAGCGATTCGAGCTCGGCGATGTCGGCCACTTGCAGAACGGGCGCTTCGAGGCCTTCCTCCGGCGTGCCCACGCTGCCGCCGAGCGCGGTGGCGACCAGCGGTTGCGGGAACGGCTCGGTGATGCGCGCTTCGATCGATCCGCGCTCCCATCGCGGCACTTCGACGTTTTCCGCGCGCACGTTGGAGAAGCCGAGCTCGCGCAGGGTCTGCAGCGCCCAGGCCACCGCAGCCCGATCGCCGGTCGATCCCGCCAGGCGCGGCCCGACTTCAGTCGTCAGTGAGTTGACGATTTCCCAGGCATCCGTGCCCTCGAGTGCCGAGTCGCGCAGCTCGGCCGCCGTGGCGAGCATGTCGTCATCGAAGCTCGCAGATTGATCGGCTGCCTGCACGGTCGCCGACACAATCACCAGCGTGCTCAGCAGGCAAGCGAATCCGTATGCGATCATGCGCATGCTCGTTCTCCATGGGGCGCGATCAGGAGCGCGGTATTGTAAACGAACGTCAGGAGCGCTGTAGGGCGGGTTTCAACCTGCCACGACGCGCAGCATCGATTGACAAATGGCTGCCTGTTTTGAGGCCGAATGATTTGCCCTACAATGCTTCGCTTCGCTCACGCAGGGCGTCGCTTCGCTCACGCAGGGCGTCGCTTCGCTCACGCAGGGCGTCGCTTCGCTCACGCAGGGCGTCGCTTCGCTCACGCAGGGCGTCGCTTCG
>JACDCP010000187.1 GCA_013817465.1 Gammaproteobacteria bacterium
GGACTGCACCACCGGCAAGTGGCAGGTGCGCGTGACGGGCGGCGGAAACGCCGTGTCCTACAGAGGCCTGGTCACTTCTGACCAGCCGTTCACCAACGTGACGCCGGTCAGCGTGGAATCCAACGACACGTTCGATACCACCAATCCCCAGGCGATCTCATTCCGGCTGGGCGTCGGCGGCGCCGGCGAAGACGGCTTCAACTTCTCGTCCCCCGACGACGGCGGCGTCTGCTTCGACGCCGATCGACCGGTGGGTGTCACCGCGACGGTCGGCGGCAGCGGCATGGAAATCACGCCGCCGTTCAACCTCGAGACGCTCGGGCCGTGCGGCGGAGTGTCGCCGAAGCTTACCGATAACGACGCGCCGTCGTCCTGTCCCGGCCTCCCGGCTTACGACAAGGCGACCGAGCGGGGCGTGTTCATCGGCTGTGCGAACGGCAACTGGCAGGTTCGCGTGACGGGCGGCGGCGGCAGCAACGTGTCCTTCAGGGGCAGCGTGACTTCTGGATCGCCGTTCACGAGCGCGACAGGGGTCCTCATGGAAGCATCCGACACGGTGACCGTGACGACGAATCCCGCGGCGATCGACTACATCCTGAACGTGGGTGGCAGCGGCCAGGACGGCATCAATTTCAGCGGCGGCACGGACGTGTGCTTCGGCCTCGATGCGCCGTCGGGCGCGACCGTGCTGGTGGGCTCGGACCGGACCCCGGTGTCCGTCCCGTTCGATCTGGCGACGCTCGGGTCATGTCCCTAGCAGCCTGCCCGCTTAACGATCGGTGATCCGACGGCGGCCGGGGGCGACCGCGCCCTGCGCCTCACGGCGCGTCTGACGCGATTGCCGGCGGGCGCGACGCCCGATACGCAATCCCCGCGCCAGCTTTCCGCGAACTCGCCATGTCCGTCCATAAGCGTGACCGGGTACGATGAATTGTCCCCGATCCTGTGAGTAAATTCCGTCTGGCGCTACGTCTGTGCGCTCCCGGTTCCGGCGCCTTGCTGTACCGAGCTCGAGATGAAGTATCTGTACATCGTATCTTCTCCGCATGGCGGATCGACCCTGGTCAGCCTGGTCCTCGGCCGGCACGAAGCCGCGGCCAACCTCGGCGAAGTCTCGTTCATTCCCAAACTGCTCGCGATGGGTGAGCTGTGCACCTGCGGCGATCGGCTGGCGGAGTGCGCGGAGTGGTCGAAGATCTTCGAAACCCTGGCCGCGGAGGAAAACGTGGATATGCGGGATTCGCCGTACGACTTCTATCTCGGCGATGCGATCAAGTATAGACACGGCTCGGGGCTCGTCGATCACGAGTACCAGACAGCCAGGCGAATGATGAGCGCAAAGCTGCGGGCAGCAGTGGAGACGGGCGCACTGCTGGCATCGCCCGGACGCCTCGTGCTTCGCGCGCTGACTCCGCCGGCGGTGAAACGCAGCATAGTCAACACGTCGAAGCTTTATGCTGCCGCAGCGACCGCATGGAACAAGGCGCTCATCGTCGACGCATCGAAGTTGCCCCGAAAAGCTGCGCACCTCTACATGCAGGATCCGCAGCGCGTTCGGATTCTGCATCTGGTGCGCGACGGCCGGGGCGTCGTCGCTTCACGCGTCAAATATATGTCGGCGGACAGAGCGGCGCAACGCTGGAAGCACTATCACAGTATCACGCGCAGGATCCTCCATCGCTGGGTTGCGCCTGCCGACCGGCGGCAGATCCGCTACGAGCACTTTGTAGCACACCCGGAGTCGCAACTGCGTTCATTGTGCGACTGGCTGGACATCGCTTACTCCCCGAGCATGGTCGAGCCTGCCGATAGAATGGTGCAGCACTCTGCCGGCGGCAACCCCGCCCGGTTTCAGTTCGTGGGGGAAATCAGAGCGGCGGACGAGCGGTGGCGCAAGGTGCTGAGCGAGGCTCAGCTCGATTTATTCGAGCGGATCGCGGGCAGCCTGAATCGGGAGTTCGGTTATGGCTGAACCGGCGCTGCGGGGCCGCATGCTGTATCTCGTCGGCGGACCCGGCAACGCTGAGCGTGTCGATGTCTCCGATTTGTTCGCCAGCCGTCTGGCGTCGCTCGGCCTGCAGATCGACTACGTCATATTCGACCGTCATCCATCGCCTGCGTGGCGCAAGACGATCTGGCGCGGTGCAACCGCGTATGTCGTCGGAAGAAGCCGGAGGACCGGTCTCACCGGAGCGGTGATCAATAAGCTCTATGAATTTGCGGCCGACCTGCGGACGTTCTGGATATCGTTGAAGGGATCGTACGATATCATCCAGATACGCGACAAGTTCGTCGTCGGCGTCCTGTGTGTCTTTTCTGCAAAGCTGCGCAGATCGAGGTTCGTGTACTGGCTGTCGTATCCCTATGCGGAAGGCCGGGTGCTCGATGCGAAAGAGGGTCGTGCTCTCGTACCGTGGCTCAGCCTGGTCGGCGGCAAGGTGGCCGGATGGCTGCTTTACAGGGTCATCATGCCGCAAGCCGATCATAACTTCGTGCAAAGCGAGCAGATGTTGCTCGAGGTTGCCGCCAAGGGAATTCCCGTCGAAAGTATGTCCGCAGTGCCGATGGCCGTGAGCGACGAGTTACTGCTCAAGCCGATAGCTCGAGTCGAGGCAGACACGATTCTGTATCTGGGTACATTACTGCGAGTGCGGCGCCTGGAGGTTCTCATCGAGGCCCTCGGCATAGTGAAACAGACGCATCCCGCAGCGAGGTTGATCTTTGTCGGTGACGGGGAAACCCCGCAGGATCGGCTGTTTCTGGAACAGGTTACCGAAAAGCTCGGTTTATCGGACGCCGTTGAATTCACCGGTATGCTGCCGATGAGCAAGGCGCATGACAGGGCCGCTGCCGCTGCCGTATGCGTATCCCCCTTTTTTCCGACGCCTGTCCTGCGGACAACATCGCCGACCAAGTTGAGTGAGTACATGGCGCTGGGTCGTCCTGTCGTGGTGAACTCACACCCCGAGCAGAGTCTGGTGATCGAAGCCAGCGGGGCGGGTTTCTGCGTCGACTGGTCAGCCGCGGAATTCGCGGACGCAATATCGCGGCTCCTGTCCGATCCCGAGGCTGCGGATCGTATGGGCGCCCTGGGACGAGAATACGTACGCGCGCACCGCACTTATCCCGTAATCGCCAGGCAGGTGGCGGAACGGTACCGGAAGCTGTTGCCGCCGGACGTTCATGCTTCATAAGGCAGAGCAGCCGGAGTCCGTCTCCGGGCCGGGGAACCGCGCGGCGATCGTCCTGGTGACGGGAGCGTCCCGTTCCGGTACGACGATGTTGAGCCGCATCCTCGGCAACCACTCGTCGATTCTCGGCTTGAAGGAATTACACTACTTCGGAGATCTCTGCGATCCCGGCAGGGGAGATCAGCAGATCGGGGCCGGTGAGCTGGAGCGATTGTCGGCGTCCCTGCTTGCGCGACAGGCCCGGGGGATATGGGGTTCCGGTTGTACGAATGCGGACTATGCGCAAGCGAAAAGCATTTGTGCGAGTCTCGAGGCGCCGGAGCGGACTGGATTCGGCGTTTTCGCCGCTGCTCTCTCTTTCCTCTCCAGGCAGGCCGGCAACAGTATTGCCTGCGAGCAGACGCCACGAAACGTCTTCTATGCCGAGCGGATTCTCGCCGCGCTGCCGCAGGTGCGCGTCATCCACATGGTGCGCGATCCGAGAGCAGTGCTGGCGTCGCAGAAGAATCGCTGGCAGCTCAAGCGATTGGGGGCAAAAAACGTACCGTTCGCCGAAGTCAGCCGCACCTGGCTGAATTACCATCCTATTACCATGGCAAAGCTTTGGGCCGGGGCCACCAGGTCTGCGCTTCGGCTCGCTGACCACCCGCGTGCGAAACTCGTTCGATTTGAGGAGCTGGCTGCGAACCCTGAGGAGGTCGTGCGCGAGATTTGCGATTTTCTGGGTATCGCGTTCGAATCGAACATGTTGCTGGTCCCGCAATGGGGCTCCTCGAATATCCAGCATCAGATGGAGGAAAAGGGAATTTCGAAAGATGTGGTTGATCGGTGGGAGAAGATACTGGGTGATGGTGAAGTGAGCATTGTCGAGCGATATGCCGGACCGCTGATGAAGCAGTTTTCCTACGAGGCGAGAAGCGCCGGCGGCATGCCGGGGAAGCTCTCGACAGGCCGCTACCTGCTGAGTTACCCCTTTCACCTGGTCGGAGTAGCGCTCGCGAATCCGCGCAGGGCGTGGATTCAGCTTTCCGCCATGCTGCAAAGCAATCCCACAGGGTAAACCTCGAAACCCGCCATGCCGCGTTTACTGTCCCTGAACACATACCACTACCGCCGGGGTGGATCCGACGTCGCGTTCCTGGAAAGCGACAAGTTGTTCGCCGGCCTCGGTTGGGAAACGGCAGTGTTCGCGATGCATCACCCGAAGAACGAACCTTCGCCCTGGAGCGAGTACTTCGTCGATGAGCTCGAGCTCGGTTCCAATTACACGTTGGCGAAAAAGATCGGCATGACCACCAAGGTCGTGTACTCGTTCGAAGCCAGAAAGAAACTTGCCCGGCTGCTCGATGGCTGGCGTCCGGACATCGCGCATTCGCATTGCATTTATCATCATATATCGCCGTCGGTACTGTCCTTGCTGCACAAGCGGGGCATTCCGACGGTGATGACTGCCCACGACCTCAAGCTGGCATGTCCGGCCTACAAGATGCTCAATGATCGGGGCATCTGCGAACGATGCAAGCACGGCAACCTGATGAACGTTGCCCTGCATCGATGCATTCACGGTTCCCTGGGCATGAGCTCGCTCATCATGGTCGAGTCAGTGGTGCACAGGATGCTCGGCCTGTATCGACACAATCTGGACCGTGTGATCGTACCGAGCCGGTTCTATGGCGAGAAGCTGGCCGAATGGGGCTGGCCGAGGGACAAGCTGGTTCATATTCCGAATTTCATCGAGGCGGATAATTTCGTGCCGCAATACGAGCCGGGAAAATATTTTCTTTATTTCGGCCGCCTCGCCCCCGAGAAGGGCGTGGACAAGCTTATCCGCGCGGTAAAGGGATTGTGTGTTGCGCTCAAAATTGCCGGTGTCGGGCCCTCGGAAAGCGAGCTTCATAAGCTCGCCGGGCAGGATGGGAACATCGAGTTCCTCGGGCATTGCTCGGGGGATCGGCTCTGGCAACTCGTTCGCCAGTCGCGGGCCGTGGTTTTGCCGTCGCAGTGGTACGAGAACGCGCCCCTCAGCATCCTCGAGTCCTATGCCAGCGGCAAACCGGTTATAGGAGCGCGCATCGGGGGTATCGTGGAAATGGTTCGCGACGGTGAGTCCGGATTTCTTTTCGATCCCGGCAGCGCGGACGATCTGGCCGCGAAACTGTCCAATGCAGCCTCACTGCCTGAGATACGGTTGAAGGAAATGGGCGAATTCGCGCGTCGTCATGTTGCAACCCGCTTCACCAGGGCCCGCTTCATTTCCGGCACCCTGAAACTTTATGCGGAGCTCGGGGTAGACATCTCATCGCATTCGAATACTGGATGACAGTCAGACTGCAAAGGGGGCCATCGATGTCGTATGTGGCGAAACCGGCGGGATATTTCATTTCCTGTGCGTGCATCCTTGCGCTGTGCGACCCGGCCGTGGCCAGCGGCGCCGCAGAGGTGGAGCATGCGCAGCAGGCATCGATCGTCGTCAATGCGGACTCGGTGATTCGCGATCATCTGCCGCCGACATTATTCGGTTTCAACGTGCAGCATTACAATTTTCAGAACGATCTCTGGGATGAGGAAAAGCGCGCCGCCGCTGACAGCATCCTCAGCGCCATGACATTTTTTCCTGGCGCGATATATCGTTATCCGGGCGGTCTCGTCGCCAATCGATTCCAGTGGAAAGAAACCATCGGACCTGTACCGGAAAGGGGTTTGCAGAAAGTGGTCAAATCCGGTCCGGCCAGACGGGTCCTGTTCGGCGTGGAAGAATTTCTCCAGTTTGTGGAATCAGTCGGCGGGCAGCCATGGTACGTGCTCAACCTGGCAGGTTGGGATACCGAGTCCATGTTCCGTGAGTTGCCCGAACAGACCATGACCGAAAGCAATGCCGAGCTGGCAAAACTCATGAAGGCGAGTCTCGGGACCGTGCCCAGGTACTATCAGCTCGGAAACGAGCTGGATCGGGCCGAATACCAGTGGCCGCATGACAAGTATGTCCAGCGGGCCAGAAGCACCATGGCCGCCATTCAGGCGATCGATCCGGATGCCAGATTTGTCGCGTTCCTGCGTGATTTCGACTGGAAATACAAAGGCGGAGCAGGAAACGGCAGCGTAAGCGGATACGAACAGTTCATTGCAGATGTTCTGCAGGGCTTGCCATCCGTGAACAACTTTTCCCTGCACTTCTACTACGACGATCCGGGCATGGCGGAAAAATACAAGCAGATTCCCTGGCGGCTGAACCAGTTCCAGCGTGCAATAGACGCCGCAAGTCGACACAGAGAAGGGCGACGACCCAACGTATGGATCACGGAACACGCGCGCGGCGGCAATCTGGCCGCGGGCAAGCTGATGGAA
>JACDCP010000188.1 GCA_013817465.1 Gammaproteobacteria bacterium
CTGCAAAGCAATACAGGGATGTATCGCCATTATCGAGAACTGCAAGCTCTTGATAATGCTCGCGATCCGAAAATCACATTTTCGGATCGCGAGTTGAAAAAGCCATGGACGGCTTTTTCAACATCCTGCCAGAGCCGGAGCGGAACAGGTCATTTGTTGGCGCCTGAATCCCCGCCCGGCGGGTAAACGGGCACCGGAAACTGCGCCACGTTGCTGCCTTCGGCGTTGGAGATCTTGCTGACGCCTTCCTTACCCACTTCGTCGATGCGCAGGACAGCATGCATCGGCAGATAGGTTCGCTTCACGCCTTCAAACTCAGTCTTGATACGTTCCTCGGAGGTATCGACCAGCAGATTCGAGCGCTCGCCGAATACCAGCTGCTCCACTTCGATGAAGCCGAATAGCTGGCCCTGGCCGACCTTGCGGGCATAGATCTCGTAAACCTTGCCCTGATTGAGGAACAAGACCTTGTAGACATTGCGTGCGGGCATGATATGGACTGCTCGTGCTTCCGGCGGAGCGCTGACCAGAATAGCACACTGCTCGCGCCCGGAATCCCCGTGCAATCGGCGCGATTCGGGGCCGGCTTTGCCGGTCTGACCGGCCTTCGCGCGATTTACATCGACACACCGATACATTATTTTGTCGGCTTGCGGGTTCCTGCACTTCGCAGGTCAGGAATCTGCAGCGTGCCATGTCCCGCATCTGCACGGGAGGAGTCCATGCCGCTGATCCTGCGCGTGACCAGCCATCAGAAAAGCCTGCTCAGCGATGACAGCACGTTCGTCTTCGATGACCGCGGAGGCAGCATCGGGCGATCACTCGACAGCGACTGGGTGCTCCCGGATCCCAGCCGCTACGTCTCGAGCAAGCACGCTCTCGTGCGCTTTCACGCGGGAGAGTATTTCCTCACCGACACCAGCACCAATGGCGTCTATCTGAATCTCGCCAACGAGCCGATCGGCCGCGGCCGTCAGCACCATCTGAGCGACGGCGACCGGCTACGGCTCGGCGACTACGAAATCATCGTATCGATCGCGGGCGCCGACATGACAGTGCCGCATGGCGGCGGCGTCGGGCGTGAGCACTCGCCGGATCTGTCCGTCGATCCCGTGCTGCTGGCTGAGATGAACGATTCCATCAATCTCGAGGTGCTGCTCGAGGACGACCCGGACCTCCCATCGGGCAGCCTGCCGGCGTTGCGCAAGTCCCGCGATATGCCCGCCCCTGCCCCGCAGGCGACCGACGCTGTGAGCGTCCTGCTCCGTTCCGCCGGTCTCGACCCGGCATCGCTGCCGGACGCAGATCGCGCGGAGCTCATGCACACGGCGGGGCAGATGTTGCGCGAGATCGTGATCGGGCTGAAGGAGATCCTGCACAACCGCGCCGATCTCAAGGACCGATTCCGGCTGTCGCAAACGACGATTCAGCCCGGTGAAAACAATCCGCTCAAATTCTCCGCCAGCGCCGACGAGGCGCTTTACAGTCTGCTGCGGAGTGACGGTGGAGACTACCTGTCACCGGTGGCGGCGATCCACGAAGCATTCGACGACATCAGAATCCACCAGGCGGCGTTGCTGGCGGCGATGAGTTCCGCGTTCGATGACTTTGTCGAGCGGCTGCATCCCGAAGAGCTCAAGGAAAAATTCGACCGGGGCCTGAAGCGAGGCGCTCTGCTCGGTGCCACCAACAAGATGAAGTACTGGGATCTGTACGGCGAGGTCTATCAGGCCATGACCCAGAAGACGGAATCGAGCTTCCCGCACCTGTTCAGTGAGGAGTTCACGCGCGCCTACGAGGCGGAGATCGAGAGGCTCAAGGCTTCGCCGTCATAGAAGCGACGCCGGTGGTATGACAGCCAAATGGGAAGTTGTCCAGAGAAACCCGGGCTGAGGGGGGATACCCGGGCTCCCTGGACTCACCGGCAAGCTGAGCTTGTCGGATCCTTCGCACAATCCAGCCAGACTGAGGGCAAGAGGGGGGGATTTGCCGACTCGTCTGGACTGCCACCAAAATCCGCAAATTGGTGGCCTGGCTCTGTGCGACCGAATGGCTGGGCGAGCGTGCCCGGTATTCGGCGCCTGGCCGTGAAAACTACAGCGAGGCAATCGCCAGGATGCAAACGGCGTGCCAACCGCGCCGATGCCCTGTCCTCTTTGTGGAACGTCGGGTGCGGGATTGGCTGTGGAAAGCTTCATCATTGCGTGACATTCGATGCGTGGTCGTCTGCCAGCGGCTTTCGAGCCACTCAGCATCCCCGTTGCGCCCAGGAATGTGTGCTCCCGGAACATCGGCGGTCAGTTACCGCTCCGGCGCAAGCTTACAAAACTTTGCAAAATTTACAGCGGATCCTGTCGGCTTATCTGCGCTGCCAGGCCCATAAGAGAAGCCTGCATCCCCGCCGCGCGGGCTCAGTATTATAAGGAGCCTGCTTTGCTTATACTGCTGAGTGGCAGAATGCTTCGGCGACCGTGCCGGTTCGCCCGGGAGGACGACGCATGAAATCAATACCCATCAGTTTCGCGCTGAGCGTGGCCTTCGGTCTGGCCTGCACCGACGCGCTCGGCAGCGGCATCGTCGATGCGCAGGTCGAGGGCAATACCCTCAAGGCGTCGATCGAGGTGAGCAGCGCCGTGAGCGCGGAGCTTACGGTCGGTTTTGAGAATGCCGTGGGTCTGAGCGCGGACAGCCTGGGACTTTCGGCAGTTGTGCTGAGCCCGATGGATGCAGCGCTCCTGCAGCGATTCGGCGACGCTGCCGTCTCGCTGGCAGGGGGATTTCCCGTGCTGTTGCGCATAGAGCCGCCGGCGTCGGGCGGACTTTCTTTCAGCGGTATGGTGACGGTCGAACTTTACACGCACAACCTGCAATACGAGGCAAACACGCCGCTCAGGCTGTTCTCGGCGCCTTCGGGTGGCAATTTCGTCGACGTAACGAGTTTTGTAGGCAGCGGCAGCTATCGCACCGGCGCGCGCAAGGGGACGTTTTCCGAATTCCTGATCGTCGCGGACACGCGCAGCCTGGCCAACGTCATTGAAGAGAAGTTCGCGCGCCTGGAGAGTCTGCTGGAAAGCCACGGCGCGCAGATCAGCAGCGCACTCGGCGCTGATCTGGCCGGGCTGGTCGAAGCCGCGCGGGGCGCCCACTCCAGTGGCGCCACAGTAGCGGCTATCGAGTACACCGAGACTTTCGCGGCAACTGTTGCCGAGCGTGACGGCGACGGAATTCCCAACGTCTGGCAATCCAGCCGCAATCTCGTCAACGTCGCCGGCGAGCTGCGCGCCGCTGCCGATACTTTGCGCTTCAGCCTGACGCTCGCCAGCAACAGTCTCTAGCAGGATGTCGAAAAAGCCATGCATGGCTTCTCAATTTGATATTGAGTATTTGCAAGAACTTGCAGTTCTCGAAAGCGGGAATTCATCCTGAAGACGGGATTTCCCGGCAGTCGACCCGTGGATGCAGATGCCTGCCTGCCTGACGGTGTTTTTCGCGAATAGCCCCGCACGGCGTTTTTATCTCGACGAGCACGGTGATTATCTCATCGGCCGCGGCGATGGTTGCGATGTGCGGCTCGACGACCGGCGGCTGTCGCGCCGGCACGCGGCGCTGCAATGTCGGGCGGATGGCTGCACACTCGAGGATCTCGACAGCAAGAACGGCATTCAGGTCGACGGGCAGCGTATTCGACGCGCCGGGATTTGCAGCGGAACCTGGATCAGCTTCGGGGGACTGGTGGCAAGCTTCGACGTGGTCTCGACGGCCGTGCAGCGCGCCGAAGAGCGCAGCGCCGCAGCGCGCTGGGAAAACTCCGTCGAGCTGAGCCGGCAGCTCGATCCCGCAGAGGGGCTCGAGCGCGTGCTGCTGCGCCTGCTCGAATCAGTGCTGACCTTGTCGGGCGCGGATCGCGGCTTCGTGCTGCTGCTTCGTCCCGAAGGCGAAATGCGCGTCATGCGCCGCCGTGAGCCCGGCGGCAGCGCGCTGAGCGAGGCCGATTTCACAGGCTCGCGTGGCGCGCTCGACGTGGCAATGCGCAAGCTGAGCGCGGTGGTGACCTGTGATGCGAGCGAAGACGTACTGCTGGCCGATCGGCCGAGCATCGCAGCCGAATCCATCCGCGCCCTGGTCTGCCTGCCGCTCGCGATCGGCGACAAGCTGCTCGGCGCGATTTACGTCGACAGCGACATGCCGGGCAAAATTTTTTCCGAGCTCGATCTCGAGGTGCTCGGGGCCCTGGCGAATCACGCTGCGCTGGTGATTGGGGTATCGAGCCTGCGCGACGACATCGCGGGCCTCGCCCTGCTCTTGCCGGCAGATCTCCAGCAGACCGCTGCAGGCCGGCCGGAGCTCGTCGCGCTGCTCCGCGAACATCTGCCCGGAACGGCGAGCCGTTCCGCGGATACGAGAGCAGACAACAGCGCGGACGGCGGGCAGCGAGGTCGGACGTGAGCGCTCCAGTACCGCCGGACCCGGACCGGACGGAGACATCGGCGGAAGGGGCGCACATTCTCGCCGACGGCAGGTTGCTGGCGGGCCGCTATCGCATCGCCGAGCTCGTCGGCGTCGGCGGCATGGGCATGGTCTATCGCGCCCGAGACGAGCGACTCGGTCTCGATGTCGCCCTCAAGGTGCTCCGGCCCGAGCGCGTGGTCCAGCAGCGCATGATGGAGCGGTTCCAGCAGGAGCTGATCCTCGCGCGCCAGGTGTCGCATCGCAATGTCGTGCGTATACACGACATCGGCCAGGACGCGGACGTGCATTTCCTGACCATGGACCTGGTGCGCGGGCGATCGCTGAAGCAGGTGCTGGAATCGGAAGGTCCACTGGACGCCGCGCAGGCCGCGGCCATCGGCCACGATCTCGCCGAAGCTCTCGCGGCCGCCCATCGCGAAAACGTGGTGCATCGGGACCTCAAGCCCGCGAATGTCCTTGTCGACCAGGACGGTCGCGCCTATGTCACTGATTTCGGCGTGGCGCGCTCGCTCAATACCGCGGGCATGACTGTAGCGGGCAACGTCATCGGCACACCCGACTATCTGTCTCCGGAGCAGGCGCGAGGCACAACCGTCGATGGCCGCACCGACATATACGCGCTCGGTCTCATTCTCTTCGAGGCTTTGAGCGGTAGGCTGCCATTCAGCGGCGAGTCGTTCGACGAAATTCTCGCCCAGCGAGCGCTCGGCGAGCCGCGCAAGCTCCGCGAGCTCGGCATCGACGCACCCGAGTGGCTGCAGGCAATCATCGAACGCTGTCTGAAGAGGGAGCCCACCGAGCGCTACGCGACTGCCGGGGACCTTGCACAGGATCTCCAACTCAATCACGCGCGCGTTTCCGGGCGGCGGTTCGGGCGGCGTGCCGGCGCCACAGCCCTTTTCGCCAGCACCGTTCTCGCCGCTGGCGCTGTCTGGTTTTTCGTCTGGCCGCCCGCGGACCGCGAGCCTGGGGCGGGGGCGGCGCGTGCCGAGCGACTGATCGCGATCATCCCGCTTGCCGACGAGACTGGTCGGGACGATCTCGAGTGGGTCTCCACGGGCATTGCGGAAATGCTTGCGCAGAACCTGGCCGAGAGCGCAGGCCTGCAGGTTGCCGACAGTCTGCGCGTCTTCCGCACATTGGACGCTTTGAAGCTGCGCGCTGGTCCCCTGCCCGACCGGGAGCTGCGCCAGCTTGCCGATCTGCTCGACGCCCAGCGGCTGGTGACTGGTCAGGTGCGCGAGGCTGGCGGCCGCATCCGCATCGATGCCCGCCTCGTGGCGACCGACGTCCCCGGCTTGCCGACCCGTCATTTCGAGGTGGAAGCTCCGGCGACCGGTAACGTGTTTGCACTGGTGCACTCGCTGGGCGACGAGCTGCGCGCGGCGCTCGAGTTGCCTCCGGCGGAGCAGCAGGCAGAACGCGCCCTGTCCGCCTCGCCTGCCGCGCTCAGTGCATATGCCGAAGGAGTGAGCCGACTCACGCGCGGCGACAGTGTCGCGGCAGCAAAGTCGCTTGAAACGGCCGTTCAGGAAGACGCGGACTTCCCGGCAGCGTGGGTGAGGCTCGCAGATGCCTATGAGCAACTCGGCCATCACGATCGAGCGCTCGAGGCAGCACGCCGCGCGGTGGAAAACGCGCCATCGGGCCGTATCGGATTCGAGGCGCGCGCGCGCGAGGCTGCGTTAACCGGCGATCTGGAGCGGGCTCAGAAGATTCTGGGCCAGCTCGTTGCGCGTTATCCGGGCGACGTAGAGGCGCAGGTCGCGCTGGCCGAGACCATGGGCGATCACGGACACCTCGAGGAAGCGGCTGCGGCGCTCGCAAAGATCGTCACGAGTCAGCCCAACCATCCGCGCGCCTGGTTTCTGCTCGGCAAGTTCGCCATTCTGCGCGGCGACAGCCGGGCGGCCGCCGACGATTTTCTCGTCCGCGCGCTGGTGATCCAGAATCGGCTCGGCAATATCCAAGGTCAGGCCGACGTGCACAACGCACTGGGCATCGCCTACG
>JACDCP010000011.1:0-11394 GCA_013817465.1 Gammaproteobacteria bacterium
GCCGCCGCCTGCGTCTCAAGGGTCGCGGGTTGCCCGGGAAAGTGCCCGGCGATCAATACGTGAGTCTGTCGATCATGACTCCGAAGGCGGATACCGAGGCGGCGCGGGCTATTTACCGGCAGATGGAAAAAGAGATGCCGATGAACCCGCGCGCGGGTCTGCGTGTGCCATGAGCCGAGAAGCCACATCCGGCATCCTGATCGACGAGGATCTGAGCGTCAGCTTTGCTGAGCTGTGCCGCTATTGCGCCATCGATGCCGGGCTCGTCATCGACATGGTCAACGAAGGCATGATCGAGCCGGCCGGCGATGCACCCGAGTCCTGGGAGTTTCACGGCCTTGCCGTGCGCCGGGCGCAGGTGGCTGCGCGCCTGATCCGGGATCTGGAAATCAATCTGGCGGGCGCGGCTCTGGCAATCGACCTGCTCGAAGAGCTGGAAGACATGCGCGGCGGCTGGCTGTACCGATGATGCGCTCAGCCGTCCGGATTTCGTTAGCGCTTGCCTGTTTCATCGGCGTGCTGTGGCCGGGGGTCCCGGCATCGGGCATGGACGAGGATCCGCAGGAAACGGCGTCCGACACCGACGTCGATGACCCGTCCGGCACGCGGCAATCGGAAGTCGAGCGCGAATCGGAATCGGAACCGGCCGAAAACGGCCATGAAGTTGAGCCGGCGGCGACCGCCGTGCCCGAAGCACCGCCGACGCCCGCGGCGGTCCCGGTAATACCGCCGACCCCGGTAGTCGAAACACCGCCCGCGCCGGCACCCGAAACACCACCGGCGCCGGTATCCGAAACACCACCGGTGCCAGCAAGTCAGACACCACCGACACCGCACCGCGAAACACCATTGATGCCGGAATCTGAAACATTACCGACACCGGCGCCGGAAACCGGGCTGGCACCGGAAACCGAAGCCTCATCGACGCCCGAAACCGCAACGCCGCCGACTGCGTCCGGAGCCGCAACGCCGACCGCCGTGAACGACAGACCCGAGGATGCCGAAGCTCCGCCGGCAGGCGCCGGGCCGTCCGCCACAGAGCCGACAGAGCCTCGAGTCGAAGCGGACGCGCCGGCCGGTGACGACATACCGCCCATAGCCGACGAGGACGGCGTGCTGCCCGGCGAGCCCGAAGACCAGCCGGGTCTGCCGGTAGAGCCGGCAGCGGAACTGCCGCCGGGCGCGGCTCCGGCCACGCCCGGCGACGCTACAGATGATTCCCCGGAGTCCGCCGAAATCCCGCAGACGGACGTGCAGCGAACCCTTTATCTGCTGGGCACGGAAGTACCGCCGGGCGCCATCGACTGGCTGTCATGGTCCGCCAGCGAATCCTTCGAGGGCATTTCGACGCCCACCCCGATCCTCATCGTCAACGGCACTTCGCCCGGCCCGACGCTCTGTCTCACCGCGGCCGTGCACGGCGACGAGCTGAATGGCGTGGAGATGGTCAGACGCATCATGTATTCGCTGGACCCGGAGAAGCTCAATGGCGCCGTGATCGGCGCGCCGATCGTCAATCTGCACGGCTTTCGCCGCAGCTCTCGTTACCTGCCCGACCGCCGCGACCTGAACCGCTATTTTCCCGGCTCGCCGACCGGCAGCTCCGCGTCGCGCATTGCTTATTCTTTCTTTCACGAAGTCATCGTCAACTGCAACGCGCTCGTCGATGTGCATACGGGCTCTTTCCATCGCGCAAACCTGCCGCAGATTCGCGCGGATCTGAGCAAGCCGGAAGTCGTCGAGTTGACGAAGGGATTCGGCGCGACAGTCGTGCTGCACAGCGTGGGCGGCCGCGGCACTTTACGCCGCGCCGCTTCCGATGCCGGGATACCGGCGGTGACACTCGAGGCCGGCGAGCCGATGCGCCTGCAGCCGAAAGAAGTGGCGCACGGCGTCAAGGGCATCGAGACCCTGCTCGACAAGCTCGGCATGGTCAACAAGGTGAGCCTGTGGGGCGATCCCCAACCCGTTTATTATGAGGCACGCTGGATACGCGCCAACTCCGGCGGCATCCTGTTCTCGAGCGTGAATCTAGGCGAGCGCATACGCAAGGGAGAAGTGCTCGGGAGCGTGACCGATCCGATCACCAACAAGCGCTCGGAGATCCGGTCACCGTACGACGGGCGCATCATCGGGCGCGCCCTGAATCAGGTCGTGATGCCGGGCTTCGCGGCCTTTCACGTCGGCATCCAGACCTCGGAAAAGCAGCTCAGGGATGAGCAGCAGGCGGCCGCGGCGACTGCAGAAGCGACGGAATCAGGTCAGGCGGATGCAGCGTCGCCCTCGACGAAAGCTCCCGGCGACTCGCCCGCTGCCAGCTCCGGCCCGTTGTCGGGCGAAATCGAAGCGGACGAGGAAGCTGAAGACTATATGGAGGAAGAGCGACCCGAGTAGGAGCGCCTGTTCCAATCCGTCCCTTCTTGCGCGCGCAGGGAACGACCTTCTCGCGATATCAGCCGCCATTCGAGCCCGGCTTTTCCGTGTCATTCACCGTCTCTTCATCGGAGGCAGTGCCTTCCTCGACGAAGCGGAGCATCTCCTTGACCAGCTCGTCCTCGAAGACGTCGGTATCGATTTCGCTGTCGCCCATGGCGTGATCCCCCTCGGATCGGCCCATCGGATTTGACTACGGCTCACGATAAACGAGCCCGCACGTGGCGGATGTGACTGCGTTCACGGATGAGGCCTCGGGAAACAGGATCGGACTGCTATTTCCAATGCAGGCATTGTGCGGGCGCCTGGTCCCGCAACTGGCTGCCGATTTACCGACCTCTGTCCTTCAGCCGCACTTCGAATCGCCGCAGGACAGGCAGGTCATGCAGCCGTCGAGCATGACGACAGCGGCTGTCGAGCACTTGCCGCAGAGCTGCGCCCCCGCCGGAAAATCGCTGGCCGCGAACGCGTCCTGCTGCTTCGCCCGCGCCTCGAACTCGGCGCGCTTCTCGGCTATGAGCTTGCGCTGGTGATCATCGAGCTCGGTCCTGGCGAGCAGCCCTATGTTCTGCAGGTGTTTCTCGATGATGTACCCGAGCTCGGCGATGATCGACGGCATGAACTTGCCGCCCGGTTGCCAGTAGCCGCCGCGGGGATCGAACACCGCCTTCAGCTCCTCGACGAGGAAGGTTACGTCGCCACCCTTACGGAACACGGCTGAGATGATGCGCGTCAAAGCCACGATCCACTGGTAGTGGTCGAGGTTCTTCGAGTTGATGAAGATCTCGAACGGCCGGCGGTTCTCGTGCTTCGTCCCCTCGTTCAGCACGATGTCGTTGATGGTGACGTACATGGCGTGATCCGACACCGGTGTCTTCACCTTGTAGGTCGAGCCGACGAGCATCTCCGGACGCTCGAGCTTCTCGTGCATCCGGATGACCTTGCTCTCCGCAGGCTTCTCCTTCGATACCTTCGGCGCCTCGGGTTTTGCGACCGAATATTTGACGATCTTTCTGTCGATTTTTACGTTCATGATGCAGCCCGCCTAGAACTTTCCGTAATAGCCTTCTTTGAGCGCGTCGAACAGGTTCGCCGCCGTGTGTGTTTCACCGTCGTACTCGACTTCCTCGTCGCCTTTCAGGTCCACGACGCTGCCGTCGTCGAGCGTGAACCGGTATGAGGTGTTCTTGAGGTCTGCCTCCTTGACGAGCACGCCCTGGAACGCCTCCGGGTTGAAGCGGAAGGTCGTGCAGCCTTTCAGGCCCTGCTCGTAGGCATACATGTAGATGTCCTTGAACTGCTCGTACGGATAATCCGTCGGCACGTTGGCCGTCTTGGAGATCGACGAGTCCACCCACATCTGCGCCGCCGCCTGGATGTCGACGTGCTCCTTCGGCGTAACCGTCTCTGCGGTCGTGAAATAGTCGGGCAGCTTCCGCTCAGCCTCTTCCGCGCCGGGCATGGCCTTCGGGTTCACGAGCTCGCGATAGGCGAGCAGCTCGAAAGAGAACACGCCGACTTTCTCCTTCGACTTGCGCCGCTCACGGATGACGTTGCGGAAGTAGTGGTGCGCGAAGCTCGGCTCGATGCCGTTGCTCGCGTTATTTGCGAGCGACAGAGAAATCGTGCCCGTCGGCGCGATGGAGCTGTGATGGGTGAAACGCGCACCCGTTTCCGCCAACTCGTCGACGAGATCGGGTGCGGCGTCGGCGACACGCTGCATATAGCGGCTGTAGCGCGCGTGCAGCACACGGCCGGGAATGGTCGCGCCGATGCGCCAGCCGTCGGTTTTCATTTCCGGACGCTTGCGCAGCATCTCCGCCGTCACCGTGAACTCCTCGCTCATGATCGGCGCCGGCCCTTTCTCCTTCGCCAGCTCGAGCGCCGTCTCCCAGCCCGCGAGCGCCAGCTCGCGCGAGATGTTCTGCGTGAACGCAATCGACGGCCGGGAACCGTATTTCATGCGCAGCATGGTGATCGTCGAGCCGAGACCGAGAAAGCCCATGCCATGCCGGCGCTTGCGAAAGATTTCTTCGCGCTGCTTCTCGAGCGGCAGCCCGTTGATCTCGACGACGTTGTCGAGCATGCGCGTGAAAACCTTGACGACTTTGCGGAACTCGTCCCAGTCGAAACGCGCGTCCTCCGTGAATGGATCAAGCACGAACTTGGTGAGGTTTACCGACCCCAGAAGACAAGAGCCATACGGCGGCAACGGTTGCTCGGCGCATGGGTTCGTGGAGCGAATGTTTTCGCAAAACCAGTTGTTGTTCATTTCGTTGACGCGGTCGATGAGCACGAAGCCGGGCTCCGCGTAGTCGTACGTCGACGTCATGATGACGTTCCACAGCCGCCGCGCCGGCACACTGCGGTAAATGCGGCAGGCGACGAGACCTTCGTCATCACGCACATAATCGCCAGCAACCGGCCATTCGCGCCAGACGAATTGCTCACAGTCCGTGAGATCGAAACGCTCGTCCGCGACCTCACGAGCCGTCACCGGAAATGCGAGCTTCCATTCCTCGTCGTTTCTCACCGCCCGCATGAACTCATCGGTCACGAGCAGCGACAGATTGAATTGGCGCAGACGTCCGTTCTCGCGCTTCGCACGGATGAAATCGACGACGTCGGGATGACCGATGTCGAAGGTGCCCATCTGCGCGCCGCGACGGCCGCCCGCCGACGACACCGTGAAGCACATCTTGTCGAATATATCCATGAAGGACAGCGGGCCTGAGGTATACGCGCCGGCGCCTGATACATACGCGCCGCGCGGACGCAGCGTCGAGTGCTCATAGCCGATTCCGCAGCCCGCCTTCAGGGTGAGACCGGCCTCGTGGACTTTCTTCAGGATGTCGTCCATCGAATCACCGATGGTGCCGGAGACCGTGCAGTTGATCGTCGACGTCGCCGGCTTGTGCTCGCTCGCGCCAGCATTCGACACGATGCGGCCGGCCGGGATCGCCCCGTGCTGCAAGGCCCAGACGAACTGCTCGTACCAGTGCTGGCGCTTCGACGGCTCCTCGACATTCGCGAGCGCGCGCGCCACGCGCTTGTAAGTGGCATCGATGGTGGCGTCGATCGGCGTGCCGTCCTTCGCGCACAAGCGGTATTTCTTGTCCCAGATGTCCATGGAGGCATCCTGGAAAGGGATTTCCGTGACGGAAGATGGCTGGATTTTCACGGCAGTATTCATCGTAGACGGTACCCCATCGAAAGCTCCCCTCGGCGCTTTCGTTCGAGCCGGGAAACACAAGATATAGTGATCCGGGGTCGTCAAGCCTAGGCATCCCCGGAGTCCCTGTCAAGCCTTCAGAGCGACCAATTTGGATTGATATTTACCGTTGTTAATCAAATAGTTAGTCAATCACATGCAGAAGAATCCGGGGCGCGGCTTCCGGTCGGTCGAAGTTTTACTGCGGCACAAGATATAGTATCCCCTGCTTGCTCCCAGCCAGCCGACAGCTTATCCACAGGATCCTGCACCGGCGCGCTGTCCTCATGGCCGCGAAGCTTGGTTCCGGACGCGCCCGACCACCTTGAAAACCCGCGACGCGCCCATAACTCAGACGTCAGGTAGTTATCCTTCCGATGGAGGAAATCCAATGAGCCTGATCCGATACGAGCCATGGGGCGTCATGAATCGCCTGCACCGGGATCTCGACCGCCTGCTCGAATCCCGTTTCGGCAGCGACGAGACACAGGGCGCTGTCACCGACTGGGTGCCGGCAGTGGACATCCGCGAAGAGGACGAGCATTTCGTTCTGCACGCGGACGTGCCCGGGGTCGACCCGAAGGACATCGAAATCACCATGCAGGACGGCGTGCTGACGCTGCGCGGCACGCGCGAAGAAGTCAAGGAAGAGGAGCGTCAGGGCTACCGCCGGGTCGAAAGGCTCAGCGGCCAGTTTTTCCGCCGCTTCAATCTGCCGGACACGGCGGATGCGGAAAGCATCACCGCGCGCAGTGCCAACGGCGTCCTCGAAGTGAAGATTCCCAAGCACGCCAAAGTGCAGCCGCGGCGCATTGCCGTAAAGTCCGACTGATGACGATTCGCGGGCTGGTGGGCGCGGGCGGAACTTTCCGCCCGCGCCCGCTGTCCGCGAACTACGTCGATTCGGGCCGCGGGCGGCAGACAGGCTGCGACGATTTCCCGCCACGGCGCATCAGATGAATGCCTGTAAAGATCCGATGCAGTTCTCGAGCTGGCTGCTGACGGGCCGTTTTCAACAGCCTGCGTTGCGATACAAGGATGTGTCGCCCTTGTTCATTTTCAGTAAAGGTATCCAATGATGAAGGACCGTTTGTTCGGCGCAGGCGTTGCGCTCTTTCTCGTTATCACGGCCACGATTGCGCTGCATGCGCAAAGCTCGCGAGAGGCGCGGGAGGATGAGCTTCCCGCGGTCGCATTGCAGCCCGTGCCGACGCTGGCGCCGATCATCGAGCGTGTATCGCCGGCGGTCGTCAACATCGCTACCCGTGGCAGCGTGGAAGTGCAGGGACAGGGCAACCCGCTGTTCGAGGACCCGTTCTTCCGTCGCTTCTTCGACGTTCCCGAGCAGTTCGGGCCGCGCGAGCGCCAGTTTCAGGCCGCCGGCTCCGGCGTCATCGTCGATGCCGAAAACGGCTACATCGTCACGAACGCCCACGTCGTCGATAACGCCGATGAGATCACGGTCACCATGCGCGACAACCGGGAAATCAAGGCGGAGGTCGTCGGCTCCGATCCCGCATCCGATGTCGCCCTGCTGAAAACCGAAGCGAACGACCTGACCGAGATACCGCTCGCCGACTCGACCGAGGCGCGGGTGGGAGACTTCGTCGTTGCGATCGGCAATCCGTTCGGCCTGCAGCACACGGTGACCTCCGGCATCATCAGCGCGCTCGGCCGCTCAGGCATCAGTCCGGCAGGCCCGCAAAGCAGTTACGAAGATTTCATCCAGACCGACGCATCCATCAATCCCGGGAACTCCGGCGGGGCGCTCGTGAATCTGCGCGGCGAGCTGGTCGGCATCAACTCGGCGATTTTCACGCGCACTGGCGGCAATATCGGCATCGGCTTCGCCATCCCCTCGGCCATGGTGAACAACGTCATGGAGCAGCTCATCGAATTCGGTGAAGTGCGGCGCGGCCTGCTCGGCGTGCAAATCGGCAATCTGACGCCGGACCTGACGGAACCGCTGGGTCTCGACATTACGGAGGGTGCGCTGGTTACTCAGGTGCAGGCCGGATCCGCGGCGGATGAGGCCGGCATCGAAGCCGGCGACGTCATCGTCAGCGCAAACGGCAAACAGATCGGGGACGCCAACGAGCTGCGCAACGTCATCGGTCTGCAGCGCGTCGGTGACGAGGTGCAGCTCGAGTTGATTCACGACGGAAAGCGCCGGCGCATCACCGCCGAGCTCGGCGAGCTCGAGCAGTCGGAGCCGGTCGTCGCCCAGGAGCTTCACGAGGGGCTCGCCGGGGCGGAGTTCGCCGATATCGACGAGAACTCGCCGGTCTATCAGGGCGCCGCCGGCGTGATGGTGACTGCCATCGCTCCGGGAAGTCCGGCGTTTCTGAGCGGTCTCCGCGCGAACGACGTCATCACCCACGTCAATCGCCAGCCTATAAGCAATCTCAACGAGTTGCGCGAGGCGGCCGAAGGCGCCAACGCGCTGGTGCTGGCGCTGCAGCGCGGTGATAGCAACCTGTTGATCCCGATCAGGTAACACAGAAGTAACCAGCGCCTGCCGGGGTTCCCGGCAGGAACGCGATTGGAGGATAATGTCGCGCGCACCGGCGCACCGATACGAACACTCCATCGGAGCTCTCCATGTCATCTCCTTTGCGTTCCGCCACGAAAATGGGGACATTCCTGATTTCGGCGCTGAGTGGCCGCGTGAACTGGACCAACCTCGTTCGCGGAAATCAGGAATGTCCCCATTTTCTCAGCAGCCTGCCAGTGGTCGCGGGATGCCTGCTTCTTGGAGTCAGCGCGAACAGTCACGGCCAGGCCGATCCCGGCGGCGAAATGCCCCCCACCGCTGTGGAAACTGCCATGGTCAACGTTGATCAGGCGACCGATACACTGCATGCAGTCGGCACGCTGCGCGCGGACGAGAGCGTCGTGATCCGGCCGGAGCTGCCCGGCCGCATCGAGAAGATTCATTTCGACGAAGGCCAGCGCGTGTCGCGCGGCGACCCGCTTTTCAGCCTGGATGCGAGTTTGATTCGCGCGGAGCTGCGCGAGGCGGAGGCCAATCTGGCTCTGAGCCG
Organism: Gammaproteobacteria bacterium; assembly: GCA_013817465.1. Taxonomy (GTDB): domain Bacteria; phylum Pseudomonadota; class Gammaproteobacteria; order Steroidobacterales; family JACDCP01; genus JACDCP01. The sequence continues at coordinate 8,689 of JACDCP010000011.1, forward strand.
GACATCCTTCGACCGCGCCGACGACTTGATCGGACAGAAGCTCATAGCGCAAGCGGACTACGACAACGCCCGCTCGCGGCAGGCGGTCGACGAGGCGCGGCTGTCTTCCGCACAGACCCGGCTCAGCAAGACCGTCATCGAGGCGCCCTTCGACGGCGTGCTCGGCCTGCGCCATGTCAGCGCCGGCGACTACGCCGAGATCGGACAGGAACTCGTCAACCTCGTCAAACTGGATCCGGTCAAGGTCGACTTCCGTGTGCCGGAGGTGCACCTCTCGCTGGTGGCGCCGGGACAGGCGATCGAGGTGCGGCTGGACGCCTTTCCGGGCGAGGCCTTCCGCGGCGAAGTCCTCGCCATCGATCCGCAGATCGATCTCGGCGGGCGCAGCGTGGTGCTGCGCGCCGTGTTGCCGAATCCGGAGCTCAAGCTGCGGCCCGGGTTGTTCGCGCGCCTGAACCTCGAGGTCGAACAGCGCGAAAACGCACTGCTGATCCCCGAGCAGGCCTTGTGGCCGCAGGGTGAACGCCAGTTCGTCTACCGTGTCGAAGACGGGCAGGCCCGGCTGATCGAGGTCGAGACCGGCATCCGTCGCGCGGGACAGGTCGAAATCGTCTCGGGCCTGAGCGCGGGCGACGAAATCGTCACCGCCGGTCAGCTCAAGCTGTTCGATGGCGCCAAAGTGGCGCCGGTCCCTCCGGCGGCAAGTGCCGCCGCCGGCCGCGGAAACTGACCGGCGCCGCCAACGCCGCCCGGGGGGACTGAAAATGATTCTGTCGGACATCTCCATCCGGCGGCCCGTGCTCGCCACGGTCATGAACCTGATCGTGCTGCTGCTCGGCGTGATTTGTTACGACCGCCTCGCCGTACGGCTCATTCCCAACGTCGATACGCCCATCGTCACGGTGGCGACCAGTTATCCCGGCGCCAGCGCGGAAGTGGTCGAGTCACAGATCACGACCCCGATTGAGGAAGGCCTGGCCGGCATCGAGGGCATCGACTACATCCAGTCGGTGAGCCGCGCCGAGCAGAGCCAGGTCTCGATCCGTTTCCGGCTCGACCGCGATCCCGACGGCGCGGCCTCGGACGTACGCGATCGCGTGTCACAGGCGCGCGGCTTCCTGCCGGAAGAGGCCGACGATCCTATCGTGCAGAAACAGGAAGCCGACGCCCAGCCGATCATCTATCTGGCCTTCTCGAGCGACCGCCATAGCAACCTCGAGATCGCCGACGTCGCCGAGCGGCTGGTAAAGGATCGCGTGCAGACGATCAGCGGCGTCGCGCAGGCGCAAGTTTACGGCAGCCAGTACGCCATGCGCGTGTGGCTCGATACGGATCGTCTGGCCGCTTTCGAGCTCACGCCGGGCGATGTGGAGGATGCCCTGCGCCGCCAGAACGTCGAAGTGCCGGCCGGACGCGTCGAGAGTACGGAGCGCGAGTTCACCGTGCTGTCCGAGACCGATCTGCGCACGCCGGAGGAATTCGAAGACGTCATTCTCAGGGATTCCGACGGCTATCTGGTGCGTCTCGGCGACGTCGCGCGCGTCGAGCTCGGCGCCAACGACGACCGGTTCCGCGCGCGCTACAACGGCCGCACCGCCGTGCCGCTCGGCATCGTCAAGCAGGCCACGGCGAATCCACTGGACATCTCCGCAGGGCTCAAGGAGCTGCTGCCGCAGATCACCGAAACACTGCCGGAAGGCATGAAAGTGGAAATGGCCTACGACTCCACGGTGTTCATCGCGGCGTCCATCGAGTCCGTCTACGAGACCATCGGCGAGGCGATCCTGCTGGTCGTTATCGTCATCTTCCTGTTCCTGCGCAGCCCGCGGGCCACGCTGATTCCGCTGGTGACGATTCCTGTGTCGCTGATCGGCGCCTTTGCGCTGATGTACGCCTTCGGCTTCACGATCAACACCTTGACCCTGCTGGCCATGGTGCTGGCCATCGGCCTCGTCGTCGACGACGCGATCGTCATGCTGGAAAACATCTACCGACACGTCGAGGAAGGCATGCCGCCGTTCGAGGCGGCGCTCAAAGGCAGCCGCGAAATCGGCTTCGCGGTCATGGCCATGACGCTCACGCTGGCGGCCGTCTACGTGCCGATGGCCTTTTCGACCGGCCGCACCGGCAAGCTGTTCATCGAGTTCGCGCTGACCCTGGCCGGCGCGGTGCTCGTGTCGGGCTTCACCGCGTTGACGCTGTCGCCGATGATGTGCTCGAGGCTGCTCAAGCATCAGGAGAAGCACAACCGGGCGTTCGAGTTCGGCGAAAGAATGCTGAACGGCCTGACCGGCGGTTATCGCCGCGCGCTGGGGCGGGTGTTGAGACTGCGGTTCGTGGTGATGGGCGTCGCCGCGTTGGTCGTGGCGGCGCTGGTCGTCCTGCTGCTCCGGCTGCCGTCCGAGCTCGCGCCGCAGGAGGACCAGGGCCTGGTGATCGGCTTCGGCATTGCGCCCGAAGGCGCCAGTGTCGAGTACACGGACCGCTATGCGCGACAGATGGAGGCCATATTTGCCCAGGTTCCCGAAGTCGACCGCTACTTCCAGATCGTCGGCTTCCCGACCATCACGCAGACGATCGGTTTCGTCGGCCTGCGTGACTGGAACGAGCGCGACCGTGGCGCGGCCGAGATCCAGGGCGGGCTCTTTCCGCAATTCATGGGCATTCCCGGCGTGCTCGCTTTCCCGGTGCTGCCGCCACCCTTGG
>JACDCP010000011.1:11404-21002 GCA_013817465.1 Gammaproteobacteria bacterium
CCTTGGGCCAGGACGATTTCGGCCAGCCGGTATCCTTCGTCGTGCAGAGCACGGGCACGTGGGAGGAGCTGCAGGTCATCGTCAACGCCATGCTGCAGCGCATGGCGCAGAATCCGCAGCTCACGAATCCGGACACCGACCTCAAGCTCAACAAGCCGGAGCTGAAGATCGACGTCGATCGCGAGAAGATCGCCGCGGTCGGCGCCAGCGTAGAAGGCGTCGGCCGCACGCTCGAGACGCTGCTCGGCGGGCGCAACGTCACGCGCTTCAAGCGCGGCTCCGAGCAGTACGACGTCATCGTGCAGATCGAGGACGACGCGCGGCGCACGCCCGGCGACCTCGCCGACATTTACGTGCGCGGTTCCGACGGCACCATGGTGCAGATGGACAACCTGGTCACCGTGCGCGAGTCAGTGGCGGCAAAGGAGCTGAACCATTTCAACCGGCTGCGCTCCGCGACCATCAGCGCGGGCCTGGCGCCCGGCTATCCGATGGGCGATGCGCTCGAATTCATGGAGCAGGCGCTGCGCGAGGTGGCGAGCGAAACGCCTTACGATCTGGACGGGCAATCGCGCGAGTTTCGCGAGTCGGCCAGCGACATCGCACTCATGTTCGTGCTCGCGCTCGCATTCATTTACCTCGTGCTCGCCGCGCAGTTCGAGAGCTTCATCGACCCGTTCATCATCCTGTTCTCGGTGCCGCTCGCCATCTGCGGCGCGCTGCTCGCGCTGACCTTGACCGGGGGTAGCATGAACATCTACAGCCAGATCGGGCTCATCACGCTGGTCGGCCTCATCAGCAAGCATGGCATCCTGATCGTCGAGTTCGCCAATCAGTTGCAGGAGCAGGGGCGGGACAAGCTCGAAGCGGTGCAGGAAGCAGCGGGCCTGCGCCTGCGGCCGATACTCATGACCACCGGCGCCATGGTGCTCGGCGCCGTCCCGCTCGCGACCGCGACCGGCGCCGGCGCCGAAGCGCGCAGGCAGATCGGCTGGGTGATCGTCGGCGGCATAGGCTTCGGCACCCTGCTGACGCTTTTCGTCGTGCCGGTCGTCTATCTGTTGCTGAGTCGCAAGCGCCACCCGGCGCGCGTCACGGAAGAGACGCCGCCCGGCGAGCCGGCCGTCGCCGAAGCCTGATCCGGATCAACGCGTTGGACGGCCGAGGTTTGCGCCGAAGCTGTAGCGGCCGCTGATGACGAAGGTCGTCGTGTCGTCGCCGAGATCGAGGCCTGCGCCCACCGCGAACTCATCGTTGAGCCAGTAACGCCCCTCGCCGAAAATCGACGTTTCGTCGCCGGATTCGTCGAGGTCGACGTAAGCGACGCCGCCCTCCAGCTCGACCCGGTCGTGCACGAAGCTGCGCAGGCCCGCCGCCAGCGCGAAGCCGTCGTCGTCGGCGTCGCCGAAGCCCGTGTCCACTTCACCGCTGACGTAGGACAGCGACGCCACGAGGTCCGTCTGCTCGCCGATCCCGTAACGGTATCCCCCGCCGATCGAGAATGCCGTTGCATCGACGTCGAAATCGAAGTCGAGGTCGCTGTAGCTTCCGATCACCTGAAACGATTCGGTCAGCGAAAACGAGCCGGCGACCGCAAAGCCATCGCCGTCGATGTCGACGTCGCCGCCGGGGCCGGACGCCTCGATCTCCGTGTCCACGTACTGGAGCTCGACCCAGTCATAGGTGAGTTCCTGCCCGCCCGCGAGTCCGGGCAGCAACCCGAACACGGTCAACCAGCCCGGGATAGTCGTGCGCATGATTCCTCCTTACCTGATCGAAGCCGGAAGGCTGTCGGACCTTGCCGGTGGGCGGATGTTACCGCGAGTTCGTATGACCCGGCTCATGTTTCAGGCGGCCAGCATGCGGATGCCGACCAGCACCAGCAACAATGCAAATGCGCGGCGCAGTCCTTGCACGGGCACCGAGTGCGCGATGCGCGCCCCGAGCGGCGCAGCCAGCATGCTGCCGGCTGCTATGCCGGCCACCGCTGGCCAGAACACGTAGCCTGTCGTGCCGTCGACCTCAGCGGTCGCCCTCCAGCCGGTCATCATGAAACCGAGCGCGCCGGCGACAGCCACGGGAAACGTGCAGGCGGCTGCTGTCGCCACCGCATTGCGCATCGCGACGCCACACCAGAGCAGGAACGGATTGGTCATCACGCCGCCGCCGATCCCGGCCAGCGAGGCGACGACGCCGATGCCGACGCCTGCGGCCGTGCTGCCGGCGAAGCCGGGCAATGCGCGCTGTGCGGGCGGCCGGTAACCCAGCACGATGTAAAGCGCGATGAGCACGACCAGCAGGCCGAACGCCGTGCGCAATGCGGCGAAGGACATCGCGTGCGCCAGCGCCGCGCCGGCCAGCCCGCCGATGACGATGCCGGGGCCGAGCAGGTACACGGCGTGCCAGATGACGGCGCCGCGCCGGTGGTGCGAGATGACCGAAGAAACCGAGGTGAAGACAATGATCGCCAGCGAGCTGCCGATGGCGAGGTGCATGCGGTAGTCGATGTCGATGCCGATCTGCGCGAAAAAGAAATACAGGACCGGCACGACCACGATGCCGCCCCCGATGCCGAAAAGCCCGGCCAGCACGCCCGCGACGACGCCGACGAGCGGAAACGCGAGCCAGTAGAGTCCGATGTCCTGCAGCATTCGTGGAGCATCCTCAGCCGGCGCCCGGCGTCAGCCGCCACCTTCGCTCCGGCGAAGCCGGCCGGAGGCCTTCGCTTGACGCGCCTCGCCAGTGTGGCAAACTCGGCGAGCTTAGACGAATTATATTTTTTTGCACCAAGTCGATGAAAAGCATGGCAATCCGCTCGAATTTATCCTTCGCCGTGGCCATTCTGAGTGCTCTCTGGCTGATCTATTCGGACGCCACGGCGAGCGACGAGGACCTGCTCGAACAACAGCGGGCCGCTTTCCGCCCGGCCTGGGAGGCAGCCGAGTACGGGCGCTGGGAGCTGTCCGGGGAGACACTGGCACTGCTCGAGCCGTATGTGCTGTTCCCCGATCTGCGCGCTGCCTGGCTGCGGGCTCGCATCAATACGATCACCGCCGCTGAGGTCGAACAGTTCATCGTCGCCCATCCGGATCTGCCGGCTGCGCTCGAGCTGCGCGGCCGCTGGCTCGACGCGCTCGAAGCGCGCCGCGACTGGCCGCGTTTCATTGCGCTTTACGACGCCCATTTCGCCGAAGGCGCCGATGCGCGCCTGCGCTGTGCCGCGCTCGAGGCGAAGCGCAGAACCGGCGCTACGGATGATGTCGTCGCTGCGGCTCTCGAGCTGTGGATGGTGGGTTTGAGCCAGCCCAAGGCCTGCGATCCCCTGTTTGCAGAGCTGGCGCGCCGGGGCGTGCTCACCGAAGACCACTATCGCGAGCGCCTGAACCTGACCATCGATGCGCGCCAGATTTCGCTTGCGCGCTATCTTTCGCGCAACCTCGAAGAGGGCGACCGCAATCTCGTCGATCGCTGGGTGCGCATGCAGGCGGACCCGGCCGAGGCGCTCGCCGAGCCCGCCCTCCTCACCGACACGCCCGGCAATCGCGGGTTGATGCGCTATGGCTTCGACCGCCTCACGCGCAGGGACCCGCTCGAAGCGGAGGCGATGTGGCAGGTCCTCGGCGAAAGATTCTCGTTCGAGCGCGAAACGCGCTGGGAGATCTCGCGCGATATCGCGCTGACGGCCGCCTGGCGCCATCTGCCGGAGGCCGTTGCGTTGCTGGAAGATCTCGGCGATGCGGCCACGACCCCCGATGTCATCGAGTGGCGCATCCGCCTGGCAGCGTTGACCGGCGACTGGCAACGCGTGCTTGACGCGTACACTGCGCTGCCGGCGGATGCGGCAGAGAGCGAGGCCTGGCGCTATTGGCAGGCTCGGGCACTGGAGGCTTCCGGCGAAACCGCGCTCGCCGAACAGGCGTATGCGGCGCTGGCCGAAGAGCGCAGCTACCATGGCTTTCTGGCAGCCGATCGCCTGGACATTCCGTATGCTTTTGCCCACCAGCCGATCGAGCCCGAAGAAGCAGTTATCAAAGCGCTCGCCGCCCGGCCCGCTTTGATCCGCGCACGGGAACTGTTCTTCGTCGGTCTCGACGGCCGCGGGCGCGGCGAATGGAATCAGGAGATGGAGCGGCTCGAGCCGGCGCAACGCACCCAGGCCGCGCTGCTCGCCCATCGCTGGGGCTGGCACTCGCGCGCTATCGCCACGGCGGCCCAGGCAGGCATCCTCGACGATCTCGAGATCCGTTATCCCACACCGTTCCGCGCTGCCTTCGATGTGCTCGCGCCGAAGGCGCAAATCACGCCGACCTGGGCCTATGGCATCGCGCGCAGCGAAAGCCTGTTCATGCCCGACGTGGCCTCGAGTGCCGGCGCGCTGGGGCTCATGCAGCTCCTGCCATCGACGGGGCGGGAGACGGCGCGCAAAGCGCAGCTCAGCTACAACGGCAGCGCCAGCCTGCTGGATCCCGAGATCAACATTGCGCTCGGCACCCATTACCTCGGCGCCATGCACGAGCGCTTCGGCGGCAGCCAGGTACTGGCGACGGCCGCGTATAACGCGGGCCCGAACCGGGTGCTCGCCTGGCTGCCGACGCGCGGCGCAGTGCCGGCGGACGCCTGGATCGACGCCATCCCGTTCAGCGAGACACGCGCTTACGTGCAACGCGTACTATCCGCGGAAGCGATTTTCTACTGGCGCATGAACGGCGAAACGCAGCGACTTTCTGAACTGATGCCGGCAGTGCGCACGCTCGACGCGCTCGATAGCCGCGTGGCAGGCCACGCCTGGCAGCCCTCCTTATAATCGCCGGTTAATGCGCGAGTTGAAAATCTGCGTACTGGGCGGTACCGGCTTCGTCGGCCGCAGCCTCGTCGCGCGCCTCGCGACGCTGGGCCATCGCATGCGTATCCCGACGCGCAGCCGTGCGCGCAACAGACGCCTGCTGGTATTGCCGACTGTCACGCTCGTCACCGAAGACGTGTACGATCCGGCGACGCTCGAGCGTGCTTTCGGCGGGATGGACGTGGTGATCAACCTGATCGCGATCCTGAACGAGCGAGGCCGCGATGGCAGCGAGTTCCACCGCGTGCATACGGAGCTTGCGCAGAAAGTCGTCGCAGCCTGCCGGGCGAAAAGCGTTCCGCGGCTGCTGCACGTCAGCGCGCTCGGAGCCGATGCCGAAAAGGGGCCGAGCCTGTACCTCAGAACCAAGGGCGAAGCGGAGAACGTTCTGCGCACGCAGTCCGGCGAGGGTCTCGCCTGGACCATCTTCCAGCCTTCGGTCATTTTCGGCGCTGAGGACTCATTCACCAACCGTTTCGCGCGCCTGCTCGCGCTTTCGCCCGTACTGCCGCTCGCCAGGCCCGATGCACGCTTCGCGCCCGTATATGTCGATGACGTCGTGCAAGCGATCGCGCGCGCCCTCGAAGAGCGGGCCGCATACCGTCAGACTTATCAGCTTTGCGGGCCGCACGTTTATTCGCTGCGCGAGATCGTCGAGTTTCTGCGCCGCGAGCTGCGCCTGAAGCGCTGGGTGATCGGCTTGCCCGACGGTCTCTCGCGGCTGCAGGCACGCGTTCTGGAGTTCGTGCCCGGCAAGCCGTTTTCGACCGACAATTACCTGTCGCTCACCGTGGACAGCATTTGCCAGGAGAACGGGTTGAAGCATTTCGGCATCGAGCCGCACTCTCTCGAAGCCGTTGTTCCAGCGTATTTACGCTGACGGCCGGGAGCAATTGCCGCTTACGGCCATCAGCAACCGCAGCCGTTCGTGGCGCTCCTCGAGCGACAGTCCGGCCAGCTCTTCAGCGCGCGCGTAAAAGCACGGCAGCTCATCTCGGCACCGGGCCAGCAGGGCGCGAAACGCCGGCGCGAAATCGTTGTAGGTGGCGACGGATACCAGCTTTGCATTATTGATGCCGCCGTCGAACCAGGGGCCGTACGCATCGAAGCCGTCCCAACCTGCAACGAGTAGCCGGTATGCCTCCTCGACGCGGGCGAACTCCTGCGCCTTCGCTTCGCTCATCGCCTCGCCGGGAAGCCCTGACACGTAGATTTCGTGCAGGCGCTCCCTCCCGTTCGCAACCAGGCTCGCGAATGCCGCCTCGCGGTCGCGCGCCGCTTCGAACTCCGCGAGCAAATCCTCGCGGCCGGCGGCCGCCAGCCAGTGCCGTACGCCTGCGTCGCCGACCACGCTGGCGAAGGCCTCGCTGAAGGCCGCGTCGTCCCTGACGTAAAGAAGCTGATGCGCCAGTTCGTGAAAGATGATCGAGGCGACATAAACGTCGTCCCAGTAGAGCATGGTGCTGAGCACCGGGTCGTCGAAATGACCGAGCGTGGAGTAGGCCGGCACGGAGCCGACATAGACGTCGAATCCGTCATCCTCGAGTCTGGCGGCATAGGCCTCTGCCTTGTCCCCGTCGAAGTAGCCGCGATAGGTCACGCAGCCGACGACTGGAAAACACCATTCTTTCGGCTCAACCGAGAATTCGGGTGCGGCGAAGACATTCCAGGCGACGAACGCCCGGCCGATATCGGCGTAGCTGCGATAACTGTCATTGTCCGGCAAATCCAGCTCGTGGCTCGCGAACTCGCGCACGTCGAGTACTGTTTCCAGCCGCGCTTTGAGACCCGGCGGCGTGGACGGATCGTCGATGACGGCGCGAATCGGCTCACGGCGTGACATCACGTCGAGCTGGCCGCGCACCGTATGAACGTAATAGCAACCGGCGGACGCGCCCGCGAGGAGCGCGATGATCAGGAATCGACTCAAGCGCATGGACATCTACGATAACATGCGCACATGGAGATCTACCTCGTCGGCGGCGCCGTGCGTGATGAGCTGCTGGGGCTCGGTGAAACCGAGCGCGACTGGGTCGTCGTCGGCGCGACGCCGGAAGAGATGATCGCGCAGCGCTTCCGGCCGGTCGGCAAGGATTTCCCGGTGTTCCTGCATCCGGAGACGAACGAGGAACACGCGCTCGCGCGCACTGAACGCAAGACCGCGCCCGGTTATCGCGGCTTTGCCGTGCACGCCTCGCCCGAGGTCTCGCTGGAGGAGGATCTGCGGCGGCGCGATCTCACCATCAACGCGATGGCACGCGACGCGGATGGCCGGCTCGTCGACCCGTATGGCGGCCGACGCGACGTCGAATCGCGGGTTCTGCGCCATGTGTCCGAGGCATTTACCGAAGACCCGCTGCGCGTGTTGCGCGTCGCGCGATTCGCGGCGCGCTTCGCCGGACTCGGGTTTACGATCGCCCCGGAGACGCTCGAGCTCATGCGCCGAATGAGCGCCGGCGGCGAGATCGATGCGCTCGTCGCGGAGCGCGTCTGGCAGGAGACGCGGCGCGCGCTCGACGAAACACATCCCGATATGTTCTTCGCGACGCTGCGCGAATGTGGCGCGCTGGCGAAGGTGTTTCCGGAGATCGATGCGCTGTTCGGCGTGCCGCAGCCGGCGAAGTGGCATCCGGAGATCGACACCGGCGTGCACACGCTGATGGTTCTGCGACAGGCTGCGGGCCTGTCCTGTGACACGGCCGTGCGTTTCGCCGCGCTGACGCACGATCTCGGCAAGGGCGAGACGCCCGAGAACCAGTGGCCGAGCCATCCGGGCCACGAAGCGCGCAGCGTCAGGCTGGTGAATGCGCTCGCCGACCGGCTGCACATTCAGAACGAGCTTCGCGAAGTCGCGCTGCGCGTGGCCGAGTACCACGGCCACTGTCATCGCATGGAGGAGCTCAAGCCCGCCACGGTCCTGAAACTGCTCGAAGCGGTCGATGCATTCCGCCGTCCCAGGCGCCTCCAGCAGTTCCTGCTCGCCTGCGAGGCCGATGCGCGCGGCCGCACCGGTCTCGAAGATCGCCCCTACCCGCAGGCCGACAAGCTGCGTCGCGCGCATGCGGCCGCGAACGAAGTCGATGCGGCCGCGATCGCGCACAAATCAGCGGACGGCGGCGAGACCGGCCGCCGCCTGCGCGAAGCGCGCATCGCCGCAATTCGCAAAGCGTAGACCGAAAATGGGGACATTCCTGATTTCATAAAAGAATCAGAGGTCCGGATAATTCCCGCCGGGTGAAATCAGGAATGTCCCCATTTTCCCTGATCGCTACAAGGTAACCCGCAGGTCGCGAAGCGCAAAGCCGCGCAGCGGCCGTTCCAGCTCCCTAGTCAGCCCGAGCGCCTTGAAGCGCTCGCCCATTTCCTCGGGCAGCGTGAGGCGCTTGACCTGTTGCGCAAGCTCGAGCTGCGTGCCGCGGCCCTGCGCGGACAGAGCGATCATCTGGCCATCCAGGTCGCAGCCGATCAGGAACTGTGCCTGCGTCGTGTAACCCGCGATAGCGAATCCGGCATCGATGCCCGCTCCCGCGAGCGCCGAGAAATCCACCCAGGCGGTGATGTCCTGCAGGCCGACGAAAACAAACGGATCGTCGTGCGCGCGATGCCGATAGTGACAGCGTAAAGTGCCGGCGGCCCGCTCCGCGCTGTAGTAGTTGCTTTGCGAAAGCCCGTAATCGATAAACAGCGCTGCGCCCTGCTCGAGACTGTCGTATACGGCTGCGAGCCACGCATCCAGGTCCAGGCGGATTTCCGATGTGAAGCCCGGCGGCCATGCCGCATCGTTGTCCTCGCGCAGGACCTCGACGCGCTCGCGCAATCGCTCGCCGGCAGGCTTCGGCACGGCCTGCAACGCATATGATTCGACACCGACACCCAGATTGCTGATGCCATCGTGGTCGATGCGGAAGCGCTCCACCGGCAGCGCGTCGACGACTTCGTTGGCGAGGATCACGCCCCTGATGCCCGGCTGCGGCAACTTGTCGATCCATTCGACACGCCCGGCGAGCTCTCCCGCCGCCGCCTCGATGGTCAGGCGCTGGCGCGCCCTGAGATCGGCGCTGACCTCGAGGATCAGATAGCGGCCCGGCGCGTGGCCCATATCCGCCAGCGCCAGCAGCAATTCCGCAGCCAGCGCACCCGTGCCGGCGCCGAGCTCGAGCAGGTCGCCGCCATCCAGCTCTTCGAAGACCTCGGCACACTGGATCGCGATACAACGAGCGAACAACGGCGAGACTTCCGGTGCAGTGATGAAATCCCCCGCCGGCCCGAATTTCGTCGCACCGGCGCTGTAATAGCCAAGGCCAGGCGCATAGAGCGCGAGATCCATGTAGCGCGCAAAGCCGATCCAGCCGCCCTCCGCCTCGATGTCCGCGCGAACGTGCTGCAGCAGGCGCTGGCTGTGCGCCTGTGCCTCGGAGGACGGGGCCGGAAGGGAATCGCGGATGAGCATGTCAGCTCGGTGTTCGAAACGGCGGGTATTGTACCCTGTCGGCCAGCGGCGCAATCGCCGCGGGAGAAGCGCATGCCCCACCGCAACCTCGACGGCAGAACCGCGCTCGTTACCGGCGCCGCGCGCCGCATCGGCGCCGGCATCGCACGCGCCCTGCACGCGGCCGGCGCCGTCGTCATCGTGCACTATCATGCGTCGAGGCGGGATGCAGAAACCCTGTGCGCAGAGCTCAACAGGATGCGGCCGGAGTCCGCGCACGCTATCGGCCAGGATCTGCTCGACACCGCGCGGCTGCCGCTGCTGAT
>JACDCP010000189.1 GCA_013817465.1 Gammaproteobacteria bacterium
GCCGTTATGCAGGGATATTGGAACTTACCGGAACGCACCGAGTTGGCTTTCCATACCGACGAGAGCGGCCGGAAATGGTACAAGACCGGCGACATCGTAATGGACCAGGCTGGCGAGTACATCTTTGTCGGGCGCCGCGACCGCATGATCAAGAAACGGGGCTACCGGATCGAGCTCGGAGAAATCGAAGCCTGTCTCTATGGTCATGCCGAAATCAGAGAAGCGGGTGTCGTCGCCCATGCCGTCACGGACGGTGAAATTCAGGTCGTGGCGTTCATATCGACAAAGGGTGGGGCGAAGCTCTCGATCATCGGCTTGAAACAATTCTGTAGCGAGCACCTTCCTCTCTACATGATTCCCGATAGATTCAATCAGCGCGAAGCACTGCCAAAAACGTCGACGGACAAAGTTAATTATCAGCAACTTCTCGAACTGCTCGATCACTGAAGAGGCTTATGTTGTGGATCTGTCGTGGACTACCGAACAAACTGAGCTGCGCGAGCAGATTCTCGACTTTGCGCGCAAAGAGCTCACCAGCGACATCGTGGCACTCGACCGTGAGGGCGTGTTCGACCGCAACTCCTGGGACAAATGCGGAGATTTCGGCATTTTGGGCCTGCCTGTGCCCGAAAAAAACGGCGGACTCGGCAAGGATTCACTGACCACGGCATACGCTCTGGAGTCGCTTGGTTACGCTTGTCGCGATAACGGATTGCTGTTCTCCATGAATGCCCATATGTGGACATGTTCTATGCCGATTGCTGCTTTCGGCACTCAAGCGCAAAAGGAGCGCTTCCTCCCCGGACTATGCAGCGGGAAATTGATTGGCGGTAATGCGATGTCGGAGACCGGGTCTGGTTCAGATGCCTACAAGCTGCGCACTATGGCCCGGAGGGAAGGTGATCGATACATCATAAACGGAAGCAAAACCTGGATCACGAACGGACCGGTAGCGGACCTGGTGGTCGTCTTCGCCAACACTGATGCCGATCGAAGCCCGCGTGGCATCAGCGCTTTCATCGTGGAGACCCGGTCCCCCGGATTCTCCGTGACCAGGCACATCGAAAAAATGGGGTTGCGCACGTCGCCGATGGCCGAACTATACCTGAACGATTGTGAGGTTCCGGAAGAGAATCGCCTCGGCAAGGAGGGGGCTGGTACCGCCCTCTTTACGCACTCCATGACCTGGGAACGTGGTCTTATCCTGGCAACTGCCGTTGGCTCGATGCAGCGACAACTCGAAGATTGCGTGCGCTATGCCGGAGATCGCAAGCAGTTCGGGTCCCGGATTCGGGACTTCCAGCTCGTTGCTCAACGTCTGGTGGACATGAAGCTGCGGTTGGAGGCCGCTCGTGCGCTTCTTTACAAGGTGGCATGGATGAAAAGCCGCGGGAAGTCAGCAATCATGGAGGCGGCCATGGCAAAGTTGTGCATCAGCGAGAACTGGATACAGTCGTGCCAGGACGCCATCCAGATTCATGGCGCCAATGGCTACACAACAGAATATGGGCTGGAGCGCGAGTTGCGGGACGCCATAGGCAGCCGCATCTATTCAGGCACGTCGGAAATACAGAGGCTCATCGTTTCATCTCTGATGTGACCTGGGACTGAGACCATTGTGTGCGGATTTACTCACGGCGCGGTCCAAGTTCCCGGTTTTATTCGCATTGACTCCCTTGGCCGGCCGCGCCATATCTGCCAGCGCAAGCCACATCGCGAAAATCGCGAACAGGTAATGCCAGTAGTCCACCAGCTCGAAGCGAAGAAAGTCGATCTTCATCTGGTCGATCAAAACGACGACCAACAGCAAAATACCCAGTTTGATGAGACCTTGCTCGAAAGATGCAGCGCTCGATCTTTTGATTCCCCGCCTCATACGCGCAAACAGCCAGCCGAAGAACGCCAGGTAGGCCACCAAACCGATGAATCCGACTGTGTACAGCAAGAACAGGTATAGATTATGCGGATAGGGAACCACCTTATGGCCCGGATACGACTTCGTATAATCATCCTGCAAGCGAAGTCGCGGGCCGTGGCCAAGCACAGGCTTTTCGGCGATCGCCGGCACGGCGGCGGCCCATGTGTTGGCGCGCGTATCCGGCACGCCAGCCTCGATCTCGGTCGCCTCCAACCGTTCATACATTGCGCCGTAGCTGGTGAAATTGATGACGACGATAGATACGAAAACGAGCAAAAAAGAACCCGCAATGGATAGCGTTAACGTGCGCTTCAGACCAAGCTGCGAACGGAACATATACAGAAACAAACCTGCGCCTCCGATAAGCACAAGGAACCCGCCGCGGTTTGCCGTCGCCAGCAGACAACCGACATTGAGTGCCATCAAAAGATACAGGAAGTATCGTCTTGTCAAAGTATCTGCGTGCACCAGAAGATATGCGGCAAGCAACGTATGAAGAACCAGAAATTCGGCAGTGACACCGACCCCATAAGGCCCGGTCAAACGAGGGTCGGCGCCGCGCAGCCGGGTGCCCTGTATCGTAAGCTCCTCGATGCCGAACAATGACACCTTGTCAAACAGAATCTGAATGACGCAATAAATAACCACCAGCACATTCAGCACGATCAGTGTTTGCAGTACCAGTCCGATGTCGCCGGTTTCGCGGACGAAGTTATAGACGACATAGAACATTATGATTGCCGAGCCATAACTGAATATATATATCGCATGTTGAATGTGCGTCGCTCGGTGCGCAAACCCCGTGCTGGCGAAGTAAATCGCGAGCATTATCAAGAAGAAACCCAACATGGGAACAAAATGCAGTTTTCCTCGCAAGATATATGCAATGCCTATCACATAGGTGAGTATCACGCTGCTGGTCGCGTACGGGTTGTCGATCGTCTGAAATGGGCTCAAACAAATCAACCAGGGCACAGTCTTGCGAGGCGATGCGAAATAGCTGAATAGAAAGAATGCAACCGCCAGCGACAACGCAGCAATGAGCTGAGCCAACTTGCCGGTGTCTTCCACTACCGGGCACTCCGAATTGCAGCGCTGCCGCGGTTGAATTGGCCTCCCACCGAAAGCCCGCAGTACCTTGCCTCGGGATAATGCGGTTCGAAAGCGTTCTGTCCCATGATTCCGTCGTCCATTACTACCGAATCAAGCCAACCACTTCAAATATCGCGTGCCATGCAGGCACTGCTCAACTTCAGCCATATTGTTGATTGTCAGCGACAGATCGTCCGGAGCGATTTTAACCAGAGGGGAGCTAAGAGGGACACTCGGTAACTCCAAAAAAGACAGCAAACGTTGCGCTTGCTTTTCAGGATTTGCAACGTGCTCTTCGTAAGTTACCTCCAGATACGGTACCTTGTCTTGAAACGTTTCATTGATCTGTCGGAATTGCGTCTCAATTTTTGATAACTGCGAGACTAGATCGCCGGTTTCAATTCTTAATCGCGACAACTTTTGTGGCTCCGCTATGATGTGGAAGACGCTGGTATGCCGAGCCACAAGCCTGGACAAGTAGACTTTGACCACGTTTTCGCGAAAGACGTGAATAACGCTGATTTGCCGTTCGATCAGATAGTCGATCACCATCGGAAATCGGCCTGGATTCGTTTGATTGATCATGAGCTTGAATCCAATCGCTTCGAATCCCGGCCGGTCAAAAAACTCGTCCAGAAAAGCTCGCACGGAAAAACGCTTGGAAAGACGGTGGGTCAGCCTCGCCCGCATAGCCGAATCGAGGTAGGATAAATATCCGCTGTCCATTACGTTCACTTCGCCGCGCGGCCGGCGCATCTTGAAGAGCTCGCCGGCACAATGAATTGAGGGATGGCTATCGAGAGAAGTCGTGACCAGCGTCGTTCCGCTCCGCTGGGTACCAGCCACGATGAATTTTTTCACTGTCGCTTCCAACGGCCCACCATGGCCGGAAAACTGTTGATGGTCAACGCACCTGGACAAACTGTCTTAAGTTTGCGTGTTGCGGTCCTGCAAGGTGCGCAAAGCTTACCAAACGGTCATGTCAAAAACAGCCGTCGGAAACGAGTCGATGACCGAGGCAGCACGTCAGTGTGACGCCGGTCACACGCACGCGCCAAAGAATTGGCTAGCCTCGTTTGGTTTGCATATGAAGTCGATGTCGCCGGGAGGTCACGTCGGCTACCGTTCGTTAAGCCGGTCCCCCGCGCCCGGCAGAGAAATACGCATCCAATCACTGCTTTTGTCGGCGCTCATTGAATACATCGGCAGTTGTTGCGAGTATGCTGACCATGCAGTGCCTTCGCACCGGAACTGACCGCGGCCCACGTCATCCACGGGCCAACCAAGGCTGTCCGCTTCAGGCCCGGCTACTGTGACAGACCCGGCCCCAGTGCATCCGCTCGAGCCGTTCGACGGTTCAGGCAAGACGCCAAGAAGCATTCGACCTGCTAAACGCCTGCAAGAAGCC
The DNA here is from genome assembly GCA_013817465.1 of Gammaproteobacteria bacterium. GTDB lineage: Bacteria > Pseudomonadota > Gammaproteobacteria > Steroidobacterales > JACDCP01 > JACDCP01. The sequence continues at coordinate 4,419 of JACDCP010000189.1, forward strand.
GCGAAGGCGCTGGCGGATCCCTTTAGGCCGCGGCGCGCCTTCGAGAACCTATTCGGCAATCACGTGCTCCAGATTGATGGTAAAGAAGTAGCGAGCGGCCACAACCTGTCGCTGCGCTATATCGGCAGTGGGCGCAACCTCACGTGGCTCGTCAATCGGCTGTATGACAGTTTCGAGGTGATATCGAAAGTTCGGGTGCGCAGTCCCCTCGCGTTGCGCCGGACAATCGGCGTCCCGTCGCCTGAGGGTGACTTGCTTATAGTAGATGCGGGCTGGTCCGGGGCCTGCCTGATGCCGAGCGATTCTGCCCTGCACGTGCCCTCGTGGGTACGACAACGTCTCCGACTCGGTCGGGACTGGCCGGCTGTCGAAGCCTCATTCGCTCGCGAAACGCGCAACAAGGCGGAGCGATACCTGCGCAAGTACGGATATACGTGCAGCTTCAGCACGGGCTCGCGCGATTTTTTTATTTTCTATCATAAGTTCTACCGCCCCACGCTCAAGCGGCGCTTCGCAGGAGAGGCCATTGTCGTGCCCCTCGACCGATTCCTCGCTCAATGTCAGCATGGTTACCTGCTGCAGTTACGTCACGAAGGCGAGGTCCGGGCGGCGGCGCTGCTGCAGCGCTCGGGACGTCGCCTGGTGTCTCTGTGGGGGGGCGAGCTTACTGGCGACGAGAGCGCACATCTGAAGGGCCTCGCGGACGTGCTCGACTATTGCATCATCCGCCACGCCGCGCAGATGAGATGTCGAACGCTGGATCTCGGGCCGAGCAGACCGCGACTGTTCGACGGCGTGCTTCAGCACAAGAAGAAGTGGGGGGCAAAGGTCGGATTTGCATGGGCACCAAACTCGGATCTGATACTGCGCCTGTTGCGGATGAATGTGCCGATAGCAAGTTTTCTCGGCAACGCCGGATTGCTGGTGCGCGACCCTGTCGGCCCTGTGGCCAAACTCATGTTCGCGGACCGCACATGCACGGCCGCAGACCTCGATCATCTCTATACGCGCTATGCTGCGGATGGCGTAGTACGCTACGACGTAGGCTCGGTGGCAGGCTTCAGCGACGATGCCCAACAGTGGGCGCGCAATGACGGCAGACCTGTACGCCTGATCGATCTGGCGGCCTCCGCCCGTCCGGAATCCGAGTTCTGCGGCTCCGGCGTCGCGGCGAGGCGACCGAACGAGCAACCGTAACCGGGCCCTGCACGGCATTCGCGCTCCTTCAGCCGCAAGTTTCAGCCGGATGTGAGTTCTGGGACCAAAACCTTTATCCGCGTAGACGGCCCCGACGAACACAAGGTCGGCTTTGTCCAATTCGATGTATCCGCCCTGAACGGAACGCTCTCTACAGCCCTTCTGAAGCTCCACGTGCAGGATGTGCTGGACCCGGGCGTGCTGGACATTCACGCGGCACAGGGTGTTTGGAACGAGTTGAGCCTTACACACAGGAATAAGCCGCCGTATGACCCGGCACCTCTGGCAAGCGTGGCGCTGACAGGTGCTGATGAAGGAAATGTCATAAGCGTTGACGTCACCAGTCTGGTACAGCAATGGGCCGCCTCACCGTCGGCCGCCTTTGGCATTGCCCTGAGCTCCCATGCACTGCACGCGCTGTTCGATACCCGCGAAACGGCCCATGAAGCATTCATCGAGGTTCAGACGAATTAACAGGATTGAATCAGGCGCCCCAGCAGGCTCGTCCTTTCTCGCAATGCAGCAATGTTTGCCGGGTCTGCTTGCACTCGTGCGCCCGCTATCGCTCGGTCGTCCGCCCGGCCCGGCCGCTATAATGCCGCGCCCGCGCCGTCAGCCGGACGGAATTCCAACTGCATCACACTAAGCCGGACCGGCGTTTGTTACCATTTGCGGGATGCAACCGTACCAGACGAGCCGCACGCCGCATCCGGTATCGCATGCGTGAACGTATTGCTTCACATGAACGGACTAACCTGATTCCCGAGGCGGGCGATGGCCGGTGCTAACTTCGAACGCGGCTTCACGGTCGGCGTCG